>DVEE01000391.1 GCA_015295885.1 Leptolyngbyaceae cyanobacterium M65_K2018_010 | reverse complement strand
CGGTTGGGGTTTAAGGATAGCCGCCTCCAACGCTTGCCCTGGGAGTTGCTGTACGGCGACGATCGCCCCCTGGCCACCGGTATGGATGTCACCCTCTGCCGCTACTACCAAGCCCAAACGGGCACCGCAGACCTGGCGGCTATGCCGCCCCTGGCTTCGGCCTCCACACCGCTGAGGGCTTTAGTGGTGATCTCGGCCCCAGACGATCAGGAGCGATTGGCCCTCAGCCGGGAAATTCAGCACCTGATGGCCGATTTGCAGTCGCCCTCCGTCGGCCCTGGCAACTCCGGCCTACCGAGCCTTCCCCAGGGCAGCCGCAGCCCAGCGCTCACCATTGAGCTCACTATTTTGGAACAACCGGGCCGAGCTGAGCTGGTGCAGGCCTTAGAACAGGGCCACTATCAGGTCCTGCACTACGCTGGCCATAGCGACGTCAGTGAAACCGGCGGTGATCTGTTTCTAGTCAATCGCCAAACGGGCCTGACCGAGTGGCTGAGTGGCAAAGAATTAGCCGGTTTGTTGGTGAACAATGGCATCTGGCTGGCGGTGTTTAACTCCTGCCGCGGTGCCTATACCCCTACCGATGACAGCCAGTCCCTGTGGCGGGAACAAAATTTGCTCCAGGCCCTGGTCAATCGTGGGGTACCCGGGGTGATTGCCATGGCGGAGCGCATCCCTGATGATGTGGCGATTACCTTTACCCAGTTGTTGTACCGTAACCTGCGGCAGGGCTATCCCATTGATGTGTGTTTGAGCCGGGTGCGCCAGGGACTGATGTCCGCCCATCGGTCCAACCAACCCCTGTGGATGTTGCCTCTGCTTTACCTAAGGCCTGGCTTTGATGGCTACCTCTACACTCCCGCCGCCAGCCTAACCGCCGGTGAGCGGCTCGAACCCCTGGCCCTGGCCTTGGAGCAGGCCCTCCTGCCACCGGACTACAGCAGCGACCCAGAAATTTCAGGGCTGGCCCAGGAGGTGTTTGCTGGCCATGCCGCCAGTTCGAGGGCGACCCTGGCTATGGCGGCCCCGGTGGGTCTCGCCTCGCCCTCGGCCCCCCAGCCCCCCCTCACCACTACGGCCCTGCCTGGGATCCCAGAGGGGCTAGAGGAGATCGATGCCGAGGCAATCGAGCAACCGGAGGGGGACACAGCCCCGGCCGAGGGCATCACCCTGAGCGACCTGGTAGAGCAGTTGTCTGCCCCGGCTGGCGCGAGCGGGCCCCAGTCGGTGGGTTCCCCGCTGCCAGGGTCGCTCCTGAGCCAGTGGGAAGCCACGGGCCAAACGACCCTCCGCCCCCTGGCGACTATGCCGGCTGGAGCCACCCCGGTGGATAGCCGCTTGAACTCTCCTCCAGCCACTTCGGTTTATGGGGCTGCGCCACCCGCCTCAACCCCAGCCAAGGTCCAGGTTCCAGGGACCACAGCATCGGCCTCAACCTCCCCTACCCATCCAACCCGCTCACCCCTACCGAAGGAAATTTGGTGGGTGGGTGCGGGGTTAGCGGGGTTAGCGGCGGCCCTGGGCATGGCGATCGCCCTAGTGATGCGCCAGCCACCTACGGCACCGCCGTCTTTGCCCCCCACCCCTTCGCCTGCGCAGGAGGCCGGCGGCGATCTAGGATCCCCCCTAGGATCTATGGCCGCTGGCAGGGACAGTGTGGCGATGGTGAATGCGATCCAAGCCCTCACCACCGACAACCTGGCCATGGCTCGAAAATTTATTGAGCAATTGCTCGATCAAAACGATCTCACGGCAGCCCAGTCGGTGATTGCAGCGGCGAATCCGGAACAATTGCTGAACCCCGATCTGGCCTTTGCCCGAGGCCGGTTGGCCTGGCAGCAAGCCACCGTTGGTCTAACGGGGGCCAGCCCCAATGATGCCCTCAGGGCTTGGTTCCAGGCCCTAGAGGGGCGCGATAACTTTCTAGAAGCCTGGGTGGCCCTGGGCTTTGCCCAGTACCTATTGGGGGATACCGACCAGGCCATCAAAGCCTGGGAAAAAGCCCTTGATCTTGATCAGAAACAACTCCGCGATCGCGATCCCGAGGGGCAGCAGCGGGTGTCTTCAGCCTTTACCCTAAATGCCATTGCCGGCCTGGCCATGGCTTTGCAAAAGCAAAGTGAGCAGTCCCTGGAAGACACCGCCAGCCAAGCTCTCCAGGCCCAGGCCCAGAGCTATCTAACACTGGTTGTCGGCCTGGATCCGGCGATTTTGAATCCCAACACCCTAGCCCTGCGTTGGCTCTGGACGCCCCAGTTGATTGAAAACTGGCAAACCGCCTACGAGCGCCTATCGCTCACGGCCCCTACCCCTGCGGCTAGCGAGTAGTGCCTCAGGGGTGGGGAATGGTATCTTGACCACAGCCACTTCCCTCCCTATCGCCATGGTTTCTGCTGCTACTTCCTCCGGCCAGGATGCGATTCTGATCGCCCTAGAGCGTTTGGTTCAGGTGGTCGCCCAGCTTCGCCATCCCCAAACCGGCTGCCCTTGGGATTTGGAGCAAACCCACCAAAGCCTCATCCCCTACGTTCTGGAAGAAGCCTACGAAGTGGTCGATGCTATCCATGGGGGTGACCAGGTTGCCATCGCCGAAGAATTGGGGGATCTACTCTTACAGGTCGTACTCCAGGCCCAGATTGCCCAGGATGCCGGATCCTTTGATCTAGCGGTGGTCGCCCATGGCATTGCCGATAAATTAATTCGTCGCCATCCCCACGTCTTTGGGGACCAGGTTGTCACCAGCCCCGACGAGGTGCATCGTAACTGGGATCGGATTAAGGCCGAAGAAAAGGGTCTGGCCCATGAACCCCAGCGCCTGACTCCCAAGCTGGTGAAATACAATCGCACCCTGCCTCCCCTGCTGGCAGCTACCAAGATCTCCGTGAAAGCGGCGGCAGCCGGTTTTGAGTGGGAGAACATTGACGGAGTGTGGGATAAGTTCCACGAAGAGTTGGAGGAATTTCATCGGGCCATCGCCCAGGAACCCAAGGAAAATCAACAGGCCGAACTGGGGGATCTGTTATTTACCCTAGTTAACCTGGCCCGCTGGTATGGCCTAGATCCCTCAGAGGCCCTCCACAGTACTAACCACCGATTTATCCACCGCTTTGAGCAGGTAGAGGCAGCTATCCAGAAGCCCCTGGCCGAGTACAGTCTGGAGGAGCTAGAGGCCCTCTGGCAACAAGCCAAAGCTAGCCTGGCGGCGGGGAACTGAAGCACCCCACCGCTCTGTCGTTCAGGATGGTCTGGGGCTTACTGTTCAGTTCAAGGCTAGGCTACCAGGGCCGAGGGAAAACCCCTCTGGCTTCACCAATCCCGGCTGGGAGGGCCGATCTCCCTGCTGTTTCCCTGGGATGCTTCCCAAATCCGCCAGCCCAGCCCAGCCCAGCCAGTAGTGGATGGCAGTGGATGGAATTAGGAGGCCTGGAACATAGCAACCACCCCCAAAGGCTTAGCCTGGGAGAGGGTTTACAAAGAATTCACCATAAATTTAATGAAATGCCCTAAAGCTAGCCCCCAGGCTGCCCGGACGGAAATACCATGGAGTGAATAGTTATGTTACAGGTCAGGATGGGAACGTTCCCTCCAGGTGTCCTTAAGTTCTGAATTATCCTGAAATTCCTAAGTCAATGGTTATGATGATCCAGCCCTATCGTTCTGCTGTCAGTGCTTTTATGGCCTTGAGTGTGGTGAGTGGTGCGATGCCGCCGGTGCTGGCCCAAGCCACCCCGTCTCCTCAACGCCCTACTCCCGCCACATCCCCCATTCTGCGGCAGTTCCAGGATCCCATCCAGGCAGCGGATGATGAGGCCTACGTTCTAGGCCCAGGGGATATCCTGCGATTCGATATTTTCAATGTGCCTGAACTGACCAATGACCGCAGTGGTAACCGTTTGGTCTCTGATAACCTCTACAATGTGCTGGTGGACGGCACTGTCAATCTCCCCTGGATTGGGCGGGTCCCGGTGAAAGGTCTGAGCCTTGAACAGGCTTCCCGGCAGGTAGCGCTGCGCTACTCGGAATTTATTGTTGACCCGGTTGTCACCCTTACTTTATTTACCCCTCGTCCAGTGCGGATTGCCGTGGTCGGAGAAGTGAAGCGTCCGGGTGCCTACACCACTGGAGCTGCAACCGGTCCCGATGGCGCCACCCCAAACCCCGACGAACTGCGCACCGTCATCCAGGCTATTCAGGCCGCGGGGGGGATTACCCAACTGGCGAACATTCGAGGGGTTGAAGTGCGTCGGCCCCAACCCAATGGCGGCGAGCAGGTGATTCCAGTCAACTTCTTTGAGTTGCTGGATAATGGCGATCAGGCTCAAAATATTTTGCTGCGCGATGGGGATACGGTCTTTGTGCCCACGGCCCTAGCTTTAAATCCGGAAGAAGCCCGAGCCCTGGCTGAGGCGAACCTATCTCCTGCTACGGTGGAGGTCAACGTGGTTGGAGAGGTTAAGGATCCAGGCCGTCTTGCCATTAAGCCTAATTCGACCCTGAACCAGGCTATTTTAGCGGCCGGTGGTTTTAACGATGCCCGGGCTCAAACTGGTCAGGTGGAGTTGGTGCGGCTCAACCCCGATGGTACCGTCACCAAACGCACTATTGATGTGGATCTGGCCGCAAGCCTCAACGAGGCTAACAATCCGGCCATTCAGGAAAATGACATTGTGGTGGTTTCTCGTTCTGGTGCCGGGCAAGCTTCGGACTTCCTGACCCTGATTGGAGGAGCGGCCAGTGCCATTATTAATCCCCTTCTAGGTATATCGGCGATCCTTGGCATCATCGATTAGGCCAGGTCTGAGGTGATTAGGCTTAAGGGACATGCTCAAAATAAAAGTACCGACTCCTGACTTGAATCTGTCCCACTGACCCACCCCCTCACCCACTCACGACCTATCACCACCGGGATCTTATTTTCCCGCGGATCCCTTAGTTAAGGTGGCCTAAGCCTTTTAGCTGGCCTGATTGATCCTTAACTCCTTTCCCGTCCTGGCTAAGACCGTTGCATAATAGTGGCTGGTCAACCCAAGGCAGTCCATGGTTGGAGTTCAGCAGCCCACTTCCAAGGGCTTTAAGAAGTTGCAGGGATTTTTGCGATCGCGGGTAGGGCAAGCTATCCGCGATTACCGCATGATTGAACCCGGCGATCGGATCATGGTTTGTCTGTCTGGGGGCAAAGATTCCCACACCCTGCTGGATATCCTGTTGCACCTGCAGCGCAGCGCTCCTATTCCGTTTGAGCTTTTGGCCGTCAACCTGGATCAAAAACAGCCCGGTTTCCCGGCCCATGTGCTGCCAGACTACTTTGAGTCCATCGGGGTGCCCTACCGCATTGTCGAGCAAGACACCTACAGCACTGTAAAACGGGTCATTCCCGAGGGCAAAACCATGTGTGGACTGTGTTCCCGTCTGCGGCGGGGCATTCTCTATCGGGTTGCCGCGGAGGAGGGGGTTAGCAAGATTGCCCTGGGTCACCACCGCGATGATATGGTCGAAACGCTCTTTCTCAATATGTTTCATGGTGGTCAGCTGAAGGCCATGCCACCCAAGTTGCTGACCGATGATCGCCGCCATATCGTCATCCGGCCCCTGGCCTACTGCCCTGAGCAAGACATTGCTCGCTATGCCCGCTATCGCCAATTTCCCCTGATTCCCTGTACCCTCTGCGGCTCCCAGGCCAACCTACAACGAGCCCAAATCAAGGAAATGCTACAGGCTTGGGAAAAACAATGGCCTGGGCGGACTGAGAGTTTGTTTCGGAGTTTGCAGCATGTGGCCCCCTCCCAACTGGCTGACCCTAAGCTATTCAACTTTGCGGAGTTGGAAACCGCTCGCGTCGACGCTGGGGAGGATAACCTGGCGACGCCGGCTAGGGAACTAGAAACGGAGTTCAACCCAGCCCTGGCCCTGTTAGCCGAGGAGTTGCGACCTCTACCATCCCTGGCTGGCGGCGATTGGAGCGATCGCTAGCCCCCTGGCCTGGTTCGGTTGAGAGGCTAGGGAGTAGGCGCCGGATTGCTGAGTAGCATCCCCCTATCCTGCCACCGGTTGTTACCGGACACCTGGGAAGGCTGAGAAGGGACCGGCAGGGCTCTACAGAAGCCCCATGATTTGGCTAACCATGGCCAGGCTCTCTTCGTAAAGCACATCTTCGCCCCAGCGTTGCAGTTGCTGACCCAGCATAAAATCGGCCCGCTGATCGGAGAGGGCGGTCACCTGCTCGACCTGACAAGCTTGGGCGCCACCGCCGGCTTCCATGCGCATGCAACCGGTGGTTTCTGAGCAGAGAATGGTGCAGCAATTGGCGGCTTCGTTCGTAGACATCAGCCGGATGCCGGTGAGGTCGCCAATGACCTCGCCGGAGTCGGCCACTGGGATGCCTGCCAATTCCGCTTCAATTCTGCGATCGCTAGGGCCATTGAAATAAACCCTTTTGATGTTGTAGAGGCCCCCTTCTTCCACGTAATCCGTGGGCTGCCAACCCAGGCGACTGGCAAACCACCCCAGATACATCAAGGCCTGGGCCGCATTTCCCTGCTCGTAGTCAATGCTGACCCGATCCACCTCCTGCAAAGACTCACGCCGCTCTGGTGGGTCGTAGGCAGCGGCGGATAGTTCCTGCCAGGGCGCTAGACGGTGCCAGTTTAGGTCGGCGATGTTGGTGCCGGTTTCCATCAATTCCTGCATCTTGCGCAGTTCTGCTTCGGCATCGCTGAAATAGCTGGAATCAACAATAATGCAGTTACTCGATCGGGCCAGGTTTTGAAAAATTAACTGCTCCGGGCTGGGGGTAGCCTTCCACCAGACAAAGTAGGGCAGTTCGGCCACAATCAGGGATGCCACCAATTCGCTAACCCGTTCTAAAGCGGCCTTAGTGCCCCTGAGGGTAATGTACTCGCAGCAAATCAGGTTACTGGTACTTTTCTTTTGGACTGGGCAGTAGGCGGATACCTGGGCTGTGACGCCCGTATCTTCCCCAAAGGTGGGACACAGACTAATCACCCGACAGGGATTGTGGGCGGCAATCGGTTCGCTGAGGTTGAAGCCGCGCAAGTCGGGGTTGCTGTAGACCTTATCCGCCGGGGATAGGGCCGCGTACTCCTGCCGCACTCTGGCCAGGGTAGGTGGATCCATTCTGCCTGTAACCCGCAGATCATACCTAACCTGGGCCTGACGAATGGCATCGCGGGTGAGGGAGCCATGAATGCCGTCGATGGGACCGGGATAAAAGCCCAGGGCGGCTAAGATTTGTTGCACTTCTTCAGGTTCGTAAACCACCATCGTAAAGGTACTAGGCCGGCTGATGGACGGTGCACCGACTCCGGCGTCCTGGCGCCAGATGTTGAGCAGTTCCGATTCAATTTCATCCAGGGAAATATCCTTGGGTTTTTGTAGAGCAACGATGGGCGTAATAGTCATGGGGCCAGCCAGATAGTAAGGAAGGGATGAGGAGAAACAATCTAAATCAGTTCTAGGGCACTACAGCCGTCGCCAGCGTCGTCCATCCTTATTCAACAAAAATTCTGCCTCCACCGGTCCCCAGGTACCTGCTTCGTAGAAGGGAATGGATTGGGGGTCAGTGGGGGCATCCCACGCTTGCAGTAGGGGGGTCAGTATTCGCCAGGAAGCCTCCACTTCATCCCCCCGAGTGAATAGGGTCTGGTCGGACAGCATGCAGTCTACGATCAATCGGGCATAGGCATCGGTGTTGGCCTGACCGAAGGCGGCCTCGTAGCGAAAGTCCATATCCACGGATCGGGTGCGCAGGGAGTTGCCCGGAGTTTTCACCTCAAACCGCATGGAAATGCCTTCATCAGGCTGAATTCGCAGTGCCAAGACATTGTGGTTCATCTGCTGGGCAGCGGACTGGAACATTAGGTGGGGCACCTCTTTAAAGTGAATGGAAATTTCACTCACCTTTTTGGGCATACGCTTGCCGGTACGCATATAAAAGGGCACCCCTTTCCAGCGCCAGTTATCAATTTCCAATTTTATCGCGCTAAAAGTTTGTACCGTTGATTCAGGATTGGCCCCCTCCTCTTCTCGATAGCCAGGAACGGCTTTACCTTTCATCCATCCGGCAGAATACTGGCCCCGCACCGAACACTGGCTGAGGTCGTCAAGGTCAGCCAGGTGGGTGGCCTGGAGAACCTTGGTTTTTTCGTTACGAATGCTGTCGGCATCGAGGGAATTGGGGGGTTCCATGGCCGTCAGGCAGAACAATTGCATGAGGTGATTTTGCACCATGTCTCGCAGCGCACCGGAGGTTTCATAGTAGCCCGCCCGCCCTTCTAAACCCACGGTTTCGGCTACGGTAATCTGCACATGATCGACAAACTGGCGGTTCCACAGCGGTTCAAAAATGGCATTGGCAAAGCGAAACACCATCAGGTTTTGGACGGTTTCTTTACCTAGGTAGTGGTCAATGCGATAGATTTGCTGTTCTTTACAAACTTGCTGGACCACCCGGTTTAAGACCTGGGCCGAAGCTAGATCCTTGCCGAAGGGTTTTTCAATAATCAGGCGTTGTTTAGTGGCATCCTCCAGCATGCCGGCAGCCCCAAGCTGCTGGGTGGCTTCGCCAAAAAAGCGGGGGGCCACAGAGAGGTAGAAGACGCGGTTTCCCCGGGTGCCTCGTTGCTCATCCAGTTCGGCCAAAAAGGACCTTAAGGACTGGTAAAAGGCTGGGTTGTCAATATCCCCAGGCCAGTAATAGAGACCCTTGGCAAACACCTGCCAAGTGGCTTCGGAGCCGATACCATTGCCAAACTCTTCAACCCCCTCCCGCAGGTGGTCGCGGAAAAAGTCGTGGCTCCACTCCCGCCGGGCTACGCCAACAATGGTGAGTTCCGGCGGAAGGCGTCGCTCTCGCCACATTTGGTAGATGGCGGGGACAATTTTTCGTTGGGTGAGGTCACCGGAGGCCCCAAAGATGACCAGAATCTGGGGTTCTGGAATGCGATCTTGCTGAAGGCCGACGCGCAGGGGATTTTCGAGCAAGGACACCATGGGCATGGGGAGTTCAAAGGGGGCAGGGAGCGGCACGGATTCAGGCAGGGGCAGTCGCAACCAACCCATCGATGCCATTTGCAAAAAGCTGCGTATTTATCTTGGCAGCACATTGAGAAAATCTGCCGATCCTATAGACCCTCTTAATCAACGGTCGATAAAAGGTGATGCAGACTACTAAATGGAGATGGGCAGGGGGCTAGGAACCTGGCGGTTTACCAGCAATGCCGATGGTTTGGGAGGACCTCAACCTGTGAGCATCCCAGAGGGGTTGGCTGCCGTCGAAGGAGGCCTAGGGGGGCAGATGGAGCGCATCAGGGATGTTGGTCTCCCCACTCACTCCGGCTCGTTTTGGTGGGCGGCCTCACTGACCCTGGCGGCAGTCAAGGAAACGTCCCCATTGTTAGGGAGGGGTTCCCTGAGTGGAGCGGGGCAGCAGAATTTGGCCTTGCTACCCTCAGGTGAGGTAGACCCCTCGAAAGTTAGGGTCAGGGATAAAAACCGCTGCGTACTCTG
>DVEE01000107.1 GCA_015295885.1 Leptolyngbyaceae cyanobacterium M65_K2018_010 | reverse complement strand
TGGACCCCTTGGGCCTGCTGGCGAGCGGTTTGCAGGCTTTGATCCATCTGTTCCACCACCCGACTGGCAGACTGTACCCCCTCGCTGACATCGTCGGCCAGTTCAGTGATTTCTGCCCCAGTGCGACGAATCACCTCCAAGGTGGGGGGCAACTGCCGGTCGAGGGTGTCAAACAATTTTTCGGCGCTGCGGGCCGCCCGGCTCAGTTCGCGTAGGGTAGGAACGGCCACTAACAGCACCGCGGTCAGACTGACGGTGACCAACAGCAGGGAGACTACAAGCCAAAACAATGGATTAGCCAAAATCTGACCCCTTGCCGGCTGGGTGACTAATCGGGTTGATCACGATGGCTGGCCCCAGGGGCTGAGGCCTGAGTCAAATGCTCGTATTCCTGGCGGGTAGCGGCTTGGCCGGCGGCGATCGCCTCGCTCAGGCGGGTCAGCGTCTGCTCCCAATTGGCCAGGGCCGTTTCCGACAGGCGATCGGCCTGTAAATAGATCGATGCAGACAGATCTTCCACCAGTTCTGGCAGGGCATCGGCGGACTTTTTCAAAATTCGCCGCGTTTCTCGCCCGGTTCTAGGGGCCATGAGCAGCCCCGCGATCGCACCCAGGGCAGCGCCTACCAGCAGACCACCGACAAATCCACCCGACTGCTTATCGTCCATTGTGCTTTACCCCAATAACGCCGCCTAGCCAGACCGGAACGGTTCGACTACAGGTCATCCTACCGTTATAGCGACCTTCTTTTGCGGCGGTGCCAAGGCCTGCCTAAGCGGGTGGCTAGGGTCGCCCGCCGCCGGGGCGGCACCAGCCAGCGCAGGATGGTCATGAGCACCGTCACAAATCGGATCAACTGTTGTGCCTGGCCCCAGAACAGTTGCCCATAGGCATACCGCTGCCGCCAACCCAGGATGGTCGCTAAACCAGGCAGCACCCTCGTCGGTGAAAAGCCTTCCCTGCCTCCATCCCTCAGGCTAGCCTCCCAGGCCGAGCACTGGTCAGCCCAGCGGGCTAGAGCTCTACGCCACCGCCACAGTCGCCAGGCCAGATAGCCGCCCCCGAGGGCTACCAGGCAGTTAAAACCAAGCACCAGGGCAATCACAGCAAGGGAAGGAAACGATAACGAAATTCTATTAACCGGATAGGTCGGTGCAATTAAGTAGAAGATGCAAGGGGGGGTAGAAGGGTTTTACTCCCCGCCTGGGGGCTTCGTCGTGCGCCGCTCAGCCGAACGACGCAGGCCCCAAACGTCCTGCTTACCATTCATTAGACAGGGCTACAGACAGGGCTACTAAGCGCTTAAATCATCTCTGTCAAGAGCGGTTATTGAGTTACTGAAAACTCAAATTCAGGCTAAATTATAGCGACCTTTGGGGGAGTGCCCAGCGCTACCCTTTTCCCTAACCCTACAGGCATGGTACAGACCGTTGCAAAAACCCTGGATGTCGACCCCAACCGCGGGGTCGATCAACCCTCGGGGCGTCCGCATCTGCCCTATAAGACCCTCACCGCTGCCCTGGTGGCCGCCGAGGGCAATGCCCTGATTCGACTGGCTCCAGGTACCTATAGCGCCACCACGGGGGAACAGTTCCCGGTTGTGGTGGGTGACGGGGTGATTGTCATGGGGCAGGAGGCAAACCTGGGGGAGGGCATTGTGCTGACCGGCGGCGGCACCCTACCGGGGATTTCAAGTCCAACCGCTGCCCTAGTGGTGACAGGCACGGGGCAGGTACGCGGCATTACCGTACAAAACCCCCAGGGCATTGGCCTTTGGGTGCGGTCCGGGGCACCCTTGGTGCGGGCCTGCCGCGTTACCCAGTGCGGTCAGGCCGGGATTTACATAACTGGCACGGCTCGGCCATTGGTCATCAATGTGCGCCTTGAGGCGATCGCCGGCCAGGGCTTGCACCTGACCGACCAAGCCAAGGGAGAAATTCGGAACTGTACGATCCAGCGCTGCAACCTGGGTATTCATGTCACCGATGGTGCGGCCCCGCTGGTCAGGGATAATCAGTGCTCCACTAACCAAACGGGGATGCGAGTGGCGGGCGCGGCTAGCCCTGTCCTGCGGCAAAATCGGCTGGTGCAAAACCAACAGTGGGGTTTACTGGTTCAGGAGCAAGCTCGGCCGGATCTGGGGCTGCCGAGCGATGAAGCCGGTAATACTCTGCGCTACAACGGCCAGGGCGACCTCCGCAACGATACCGGGCAAACCCTGATCACGGTGGGAAATGATCTCCTGCCCCAGCGGTTAGTGGGGCCAATTAGCCTCACCCCTAGCCAACTACCTGACCCGGCAGCGGTACCGCCCACCTTGCTAGACCAACCCGTAACTGCGCCGCCGGCCCCCGTCCCCCCGGCCGTCGGCCCAGCTTCCCCTACAGTACCCCTGACCAGCCGTTTCACCGATCTCCAGGGCCACTGGGCGACCCCCTATATCGAAGCCCTGGCCGATCGCAACCTGGTCAAGGGCTTTGAGGATGGCACCTACCGCCCCAACACCACGATTAACCGAGCTCAGTTTGCCGCCCTAGTCACCGCTAGCTATGGAGCCCTGCCCTTTGTGCGGGCGGCGGTTTCGTTCCTGGATGTGCCACCGAGTTTCTGGGCCGCCCGAGCCATCGATCTGGCCCAGCGACGGGGGTTTGTGAGTGGTTACCCCGACCAAACCTATCGCCCCAACCAGCCGATGACGCGGGTGCAAGCTATGGTGGCGGTGGCCAGTGGCCTGGGGTTGCCTCCGGCACCGGCCAGTGGGTTGGGTGTGTATGGCGATCGCGCCCAAATTCCCAGCTACGCCATCGATGCCCTGGCAGCGGCCACCCAGGCGGGGCTGATAATTAACCACCCTGACCCCGGCCAACTGCGGCCCCAGGAGCCGATGACCCGGGCTGAAGTAGCGGTCTTGATCTACCAGGGCTTGGTGGCCCTGGGGCAGGCTCCCGCCCTGGCTACGGTAGCCGTCAGTCGGCCTACAACGGTGCAGGGCTCTTTCCCCGACATTCAAACCCACTGGGCCAGGGATTTTATTCAGGGCTTGTTGAATGCCAACCTGATTCGAGGGCAGGCCGATGGCCAATTTTATCCCGATCAACCCATGTCTCGGGCCCAGTTTGCGGCTCTGATCAGCGGCGCCTTTAACCCGGCTCCCCGTCGCCCCAACCAACCCTTTTGGGATGTACCGGCGAGCTACTGGGCCGCCAAGGCCATTCAAACCGCCTACCGAGCGGGGTTTCTAGCCGGGTTCCCCGATGGTTCCTTTGCCCCCGAGCATCCAGTGCTGCGGGTGCAGACCTGGGTGGCCCTGGTGAATGGTCTGGGCCTCCTGGCCGATCAAAAGGTCAATCCCGAAGTCTTGAATCGGTTTCGCGATCGCGCCACCTTGCCCGCCTTTGCCCTAGACGCCGTGGCCCAAGCCACCCAGTTGGGGCTAGTGGTCAACGTACCCGATGTGGCCCTGCTAAGTCCTCACCGGGTAGCCAGCCGGGCTGATGTCGCCGCCGTTGTGTACCAGACCCTGGTGCTGCAAAAGCGCATGCCCCGGTTAGACAGTCCCTATTTGGTACAGGTTTAGGCTGGCTTATAGCCATTTCGCGCTTAAATCAGTGCAAACAAACCTATTGATGACTAATGCTACAGCTTGCCTGAGCTTGGGAATACCATAGGGTAAAAGCCCTATATACTTCTGACTCCTGCCTTCAGGTAATCCCCTACCAACCTGCTCGGCCCAACTGGAAGCGGATTTCACGCAGGAAACTGGCCATTGACTCCAGGGTTCCTGTAATGCCTTGCAACCCAATGGATAGCCCGATCACCATGCCGGGCACCAGCGCATAGTAGGTCAGGCTCCAGCGCACCCAACTAGGGCGGGCAGGATGGCGGCGGTGACGGGTCAGCCAGAGTAGCCCCAACGGGGCCATGATGTGGATGGCCAAAATCATCGGTAAACCGTAGTAGAAAGCTGCCAATCCCACCCACATCTGTTGGCCTATGGTCAGCAAATATAACCCCAACAGAAGCCAACTTACGGGGCCAAGGGTGGCTAAGACTTTAAGACAAACTGGCTGTGGTTGGGCGCTTTTTGCCATTGCTGTATTGGGGGGCCTGACGAGCCGAGACCGGATAAAAGATGGAACCTAGGAGCCCAAGGATTGCCTCCTCCCATAAGAAATCCCATTGTTCTTCAGGACAAGAACAATGGGACCGGCCATTGCCTCTGAGCTAAGCCATCGGTTGAGGATCGGTTAGCTCAAGCATCTGCTAGAACAGCCTGGAGGATGCAATAGGCTAAGGTCAACACCGACCTCAAGCCATCGACTCCCCTGGCGTATGGGATGCACTCACCTCACTAGCCACCTGGGTAGTCTGACCATTACGGTGACTCGGCTCATAGATCACCGAGGGCAAAGGATTTGGGTAAGACCGAGACCCCAGGATAGGCGGGGGGGGGTCGTACAAGCGCCCCGGAGACCGGCGCCCCCCGTAGCCAAACTCAGGCTTTGAGGCCGTGGCAGCAGATTGATAGAACGTGTAATGGCGGGGGTGAAACACCGTTTGGTAAAGGGTCGTGCGCACCCCGTTGACCTGGGTAAGGTCAGCGGTTGTGATGCCCTGGGAGGGACGATAGAGAAAATCCTGGAAGGACTGCTCCATGACCAACAGGGGCTGGGGTTCCAGGTCGGGGGCTTGGTACTGCGCCTGGAGTTGTGGCCGGGGGGCGTTCTGCACGAGGTTTTGATAGGCCAGGGTTGGATTGTCACTGGTCTCTATCCTGGCCTGCTGCCAACCGGCCAGCATTGCGCCTAGATCGAAGCCCATAGCTCGCTGAAAGTGCCATAGCCCCCCTTGCAGGAAGAAAAAGGCTAGATAGAAGTGAGCATTGGCTAACCAGGTCCGAGACGAATAGCCCGCCCCAGGTAGACGGTTAGGATCAAAGTAGCTGGGCAAAAAGGCCGACTTCAACTGTAGGGTTGGCCCATAGAACTCGGTGGGGTAGGCCAGGGTGTTAAACCCGCAGTAGTAGGAAGCCGCAAACCCAGCCAGGGCAATGCCAAACAGCGAATAGGCTAAAATTCCATCGCCCGAGAAGAGAAACCGCTGGCGCACCCAATTGAAGGGGGGCACTAAAATGTGCCAGGCCCCGCCAGCGAGGAGTAGCACAGCCACATAGATATGCCCACCAACCAGGTCTTCTAAGTTGTTGACATCAAATAAATGGGTGCGATAGCTCCAAAGGGTAGCAAAATCCAGGGTGGGGTCCGTGACCAAACGCACATCGCCCAGGGTGGCATCGTAGAGCCCCCCAAAGCGGGTGGCTTTGAACACTAACAAAAGCGCCCCGAGCCCTAAGATAATCAGGTGATGGCCCAAAATGAAGCCCAACTGTTTGGGGTCATTCCACTCGAAGTGAAATTGCCTCGCCTTTCCCGGTGCATTGGCTAAACTAGCAGGGAGACGCTCGCGGTGGAACCAAGCCCCCCCGGCGAGTACCCCAGCCGCCACCAATGGCAAAGAGGGGATAGGTATCAGCGATAACCCCCTCTGAGCCCACGCCCCAGCCCTGGGTCGCCAGGTGAGGCAACAGAATCAATCCCTGGCTGTAGAGAGGGGCGTCTGGGGAGTAGACTGCCAGTTCGAACAGGGTAAACAGACCAGCCCAGAGCATAATCAAAGCGGCCTGAGCGACGTGGGCCACAATAAATGTGTTCGACAGATCAATAAATCGGGCATTTCCTGCCCACCAGGGATACGGTTCCTGGCTGCGTTGCTTAGCGTACATGGTGATGACTTGACTGCGACAACAGAAGGCCGTGAACGACTAGCTCAAACCAGCAATGAGGTGATCAAAATAAACATCCATTTCCTGGCCCGCATCAGCGCCTACCCGGCTAGTGACGACCTCTTTCATCGCCTGAATCGCCTGAATCGTGGGTTCAATGGGAACCCCTAAGGACCCATAGGTTTCCCTTAAACCATTGAGGACCCGCTCATCTAGGATAGAGGTATCGGCCGCTAGCATGGCGTAGGTTGCGTAGCGTAGAAAATAGCTGAGATCCCGCAGACAGGCCGCATAGCGACGGGTGGGATACATATTCCCCCCAGGCAACGTAATATCGCCGTAGAGCAAGCTTTTAGCCACGGTTTCGCTGATAATGCTAGCCGCACTTTCGCCAATTTGACTAGCCGCCCTAACGCGCATCTCGCCGGTACGGAAGTAATTTTGTAGGGCCTCCAGTTCAGCCCCTTCTAGGTAGTTACCTTTCTCGTCAGCGGGGTTAATTGCAGCCGTGATCTTGTCTTGCATGATTGTCCTCTTAGATGGTGTAGCGTCAATTCAAAACAGTGGATGCCAAGCTGATTAAAAAGCACGGATGAGCTGGTCAAAGTAAGGGGCCGCTAAAGCTCCTTCCTCGGCGGTCAAGCCACCCAGGGCTACCTCTTTGATACACTTCATCGCTAGCTTGAGATTGGCCAGGGGAACCCCCAACGACACGTACATATCGCGCATGCCGTCCAAGCCAATATCCTCTAGGGGCTTGGAGTTACCGGCCAGCAAACAGTAGCTAACTAAGCGAATGTACCACCCCTGATCCCGCTGGCATAGGGCTGTTTTTTGAGGATTGCCACTATTGCTAGGAGTATTAGGACACTGGGCCCAAAATCGCTTGCTGCCCTCATCCACAATTTTTTGCTGGTTGGCAGCGAGCTTCTGGGCGGCACTGACTCGAGCGGTACTGCTGCTAAAAAACTCCTGCAGCTTGGCCAGCTCCGCACTGCTGAGAAAGCGGTTGGCCTCGTCAGACTGGGCAATAACTTTGGCAACGATGCTCATAGTGAATCAAATCTCCTAAAATAGTTGAAATCAGCCATTGAGCCTTACCCCGAATAGTCTCAATCTTCTCCATTGGCATTGCTCGATAGGCCGTTGTAAAATGGGTCTACCGAGATTAGAGCCAAATCCTGGGAATCAACCCAAAGATTGAGTATTCCTGGGGAATAGATAGCCCTCTGCATTGGTTGATGGCTCTGGGAGGGGCCAGTAGACACGCCCCTCATCTCCTTAAATGGAGAAACTAGACGAATTACCTACCCCTAAAAGATTAGGTTCTACCTGTTACTCAGTGACAGTGTTTTTCAATAAGCCTAAACATAAGTTCAACAATATTTATTCTTTTAGGAAGTATTTTGAGGGTTCTAAGGCTTCCTTAGGGAGCTTCCTTAGGGAAAAAGTTAGGCCCAGTCTGTCCACCTCGATTCATCCCCAGGGCGGCTCAGGGGATCGGTAGGGGGTCGAGTCTAAACTAATCGTCAGAAGGAAGTCTGCGAGCTTCGGCGCCTCTCCCAGGCAGGGAGTGCCCTTCCCACCGCCCCCACTACCACCTCAGGCTTATTGATTACACCCACCTAGGCCGCTGATCCCAGTAGCCATGGTTCCCAGCCTGCCCCCCGGTGACGGGGGCTAAACGCCTCGGGGTGGAAAATTTCGGCCAA
The DNA here is from genome assembly GCA_015295885.1 of Leptolyngbyaceae cyanobacterium M65_K2018_010. GTDB lineage: Bacteria > Cyanobacteriota > Cyanobacteriia > Phormidesmidales > Phormidesmidaceae > Nodosilinea. Next base: position 2,065 of record DVEE01000107.1, on the reverse strand, counting down.
AATCTCTAGGGACTCCACCAGGCGTGGGCCAGGTCGATTAAAGTACTGGTTACCATCCACCAGGTAGACTTGCCTCCGCCGCACTGCCTCGAGGGTGGACCAGGCCGGATGATGGGTTAGGGTTTGGGCTTCGCGGCGAGTCACGGTCAGGTCGTAGCCACAGGGCATGATGACTATAATTTCGGGGTTAGCGGCAATCAGGTCGTCCCAGCTAATCCAGGGGGAGTGCTGCCCAGGGGTGCCCAACAGCGAGATGCCACCAGCCAACTGCACCAGTTCCGGCACCCAGTTCCCCGCCGCCATCAGTGGCTCGGTCCATTCTATACAGGCGACGGTGGGCTTAGGCACCCCGGCCGCCGCCTGGTTAGCGCAAGCCTGTACTCGACCCTGCAACTTAGCCACCACCGCCGCTGTTTGATCGACCCCCAAGGCTAAGCCCACGCGCTTAAGGTCGGCCCACACCTCGGCCAGACAGGCTGGTTCCAGGGAAATAATTTGGGGCTGGCGGCCGGTCAGGTGCGCCGCGGCCGCTTCTACCTCCGCCAAGCTGACTGCGCACACCTCGCACTGGGCCTGGGTGAGAATGTGGGTGGGCTGTAGGGCCTCCAGCACCTCCAGATTTACCCGGTAGACGCTCAGGGCCGAGGCAAGCAAATCGGTCACACGCTGGTGAATGGTGGCGCTGTCGCCCGCCGGGTTAAATTTGGGAGCCGTGCAGATGGGCAAGGCCTTGACCGTCGGGGGATAGTCGCACTCGTGGCTACGCCCCACCAAATAGTCTCCCAACCCCAGGGCCGCTACAATCTCGGTTGCACTGGGAATCAGCGAAACAATCCGCAACGGGTCACGGGCAGCAGCAGCAAGGTTCATCGGCGCGGGCGGCAGGGGTCTAGGCTATCCATGACAGCGGTTTCGGTAAATGGAAAGGGATAGGCGGTGAGCTCACACCCCAGGATTTTCTAAGGGCCAACCATCCCTCAGCTTAAACCACTCCATCAACCCACTCCCCTAGGGGAAGTCGCTGCGCCTTTAGGCAATTGGTGGATAATACTATACCCCGGTAGGATAGGCAGAGCTTGCGTGCCGATCGAAAGACCGCCCTGATGGGCACGGGCAAGACCCTTGGCTAGGTCTCCTAGGCAGAGGGAAACCCTTTCCCAGAAACCTCCTCACCCCCAGACCTCTGGAGGATGAACCAGAGCTGGAGCCTTAACCCTTGGGCTGCTTGCCCCCCAGAGTTCGCTAACGTGCGAGAATGGATCTTCTCGATTTGATTGTGTTTGATTTAAGGAACCCAGGCATGGCCGAAATTCAATTTGCCCGTGGCGTTGCAGAACCCGTTGTCCCCGATGTCCGGCTGACTCGAGCCAAGGATGGGTCCAACGGTACGGCTACCTTCTACTTCGACTATCCCCAGGCCCTTTCCCAGGAGGGGGTTGAAGTCACTGGCATGTACCTGGTGGATGAAGAGGGTGAACTGGTTACCCGGGAGGTCAAAGGTAAGTTCATCAATGGCGAACCCGCTGGCATAGAAGCCATCTACGTGATGAAGAGCGAAGCGGATTGGGATCGGTTTATGCGGTTCATGAACCGCTACGCCGAGCAAAACGGTTTGGGCTTTACCAAAAGCTAAAACGCCGGTATAGCAACCCGGTTTCTCAATCGGAATGGATACCATTCGTTGAAACGATGACTCAGAAACCGGGTTGCTAGCCACTGCACCGATGCTCTAGGTAACTCGGATTGATCGGCCCAACTCACCCAGAACCATGGCCCATCCCACCTCTCTGGATAGTCCCATTCGTTGCGCGGTGATTACCGTCAGCGATACCCGCACCCCGGAAACGGATCACAGCGGTCAGGCGATCCAGGCCTTCCTTCAGCAGGCCAATCACCGGATTCTGGACTACCGGATTGTGCCCGATGAGCCCGAGCTGTTGCGATCGCTCTGTACTGACTTTGGCCGGAACCCCGATATTGATGTGGTGATTTTAAGTGGTGGCACCGGCATCGCCCCCCGCGACACCACCTACGATGTCATTGAACGCCTGCTGGAGAAAACCCT
>DVEE01000470.1 GCA_015295885.1 Leptolyngbyaceae cyanobacterium M65_K2018_010 | reverse complement strand
AAGGCCATTAGGGCCGGGGGGAGCAAGGTCTGAGTCTCACCTTTGCCCAGAATGAGTTGCTGCAAGCGAGTCAGAAGAGAGGCTAGCTCCGCCTGGGCGATCGCGTAGGGATGGAGATGAACGTCATCCCAGGCCCCAAACCCATCCGAAGGTAATGGCTTCCAGGCTTCGCCCCAGAGTAAAAACCGCTGAGTCTGAGGGAACCAACCAATGTGTAGTGTTGCCATTAACCTAGATCACTGACTCGCTCAAAATCTCTAGAAAAATCTGCCCTCAGCGGCTTCCGAAGCTTTTCAGTAGCATCAACTCCAGGGGCTAGAAAGTGCCCCGACCAGGCCGCGGCTCAGCCTTTTTATCTTACCCCTTCGCCTGGCTCCCTAGCTTTCAGGGCCAAGCCCTAGAACCCAGTTCATCCCCAGGGCACCCTCGACCTGCCCCACAACCTCAAAACTCTAGAATCACCGGGGTATGATCGCTGGGTTTATCCCAGCGCCGGGGTTCAATATCAATGGTACAGGCGGTGGCGCGGTCGTAAAGGGGGGCTGAGAGGTAGTGATGGTCAATGCGCCAGCCCAAATTGCGGCGAAAGGATCCAGCCCGATAGTCCCACCAGCTAAAGTGGCCTCCCTCGTCGGTAAATTTGCGAAAGCCATCGGCTAAACCCACGGCTAACACCTTTTGCAGCGCTTCTCGCTCCGCCGGCGAAGCCATAATGTGATTGGTTTTATCGTCGGCGTTGTAAATGTCCTTGTCCTCTGGGGCGATGTTGAAGTCTCCGCACACGTTCAACCGAGGATGCTGCTCTAGCAAAGCCGCGAGATAGTCTCTCAGACAGTCCAACCAGGAGAGCTTGTAGGCGTACTTGTCGCTCCCGACGGCATTGCCATTGGGAACGTAAAGGTTAACGATGTACACATCACCGTAACGGCCGGCGATCACTCGCTTTTGATCATCTAAATTCCCCACTCGGTCGGCCCCCAGTACCGACGAAAAGCCTCGCTGCACCGCTGCCATGGGTTGACGACTGATTAAAGCCACACCGTTGTAGGATTTTTGGCCATAGACGTAGGGAATGTAGCCTAGCTCTTCAAAGGCCGGGGTAGGAAAATCTTCATCGACCACCTTCGTCTCTTGGAGACACAGCACATCCACCGGATTGCTCTGGAGCCATTGCCGCGTATGGTCGAGGCGGGAGCGAATCGAGTTGACGTTCCAGGTGGCAACTTTCATGGGCAGTTGGGGTAGCAAGCATCACAGTCTTTTAGCTTAACCCCAGTTGGAGATCACCTCCTGCCCAGCGGGGTGGGCCACCATAGCGAAAGGCAGAGGCTGAGCCACCCGCCGGGGGATGAATGCCAGTCTCCCCAGGTCAGGGGTCCATTCGTCTGACCCGACCCAACTCACTCCTTCACGGCTGTAGGTTAAGCGGCCTCAATCATGGCATCCGGGGTAGCTGCCGACTCTGGGTCAGGGTTTAAATCGGGCGATCGCCGCTGCCCTTGGTTCCACTGGTCGAGATAGCGGGTCAAATGCTCCTCCCCCTGGGCCATACGGCTGTGGATCAAATCCCTCACTCGCTGCTCTTCGACCTGATATTGTGCCGGCGTAAAAAAGCCCGCAAACAAAGCGGTCCGTAACCAGACCAGGTAGGTGGTGAGAGCATCGTACTGGTTGTAGGCCACAATGGCGCGCAGATTGCCCTCCACCCAGAGGTCTACAACGGTGCTGCCATCGGTACCGATTTTGCCGGGAATGCCCATGACGGAGGCCAACTCGTGCAGGGAGGGGGTGCCAATGCCCCAACCGCTGAGCAGATCCTTCAGGTCAATATGGGCCTGGCTGTGGCGAGCAAAATAATCCGTGCCAGCCCAAGGTTTATCCGGTCGTTGGCAAAAGTCGGCGGCCGTAATACCCGCTGCAATGCCCCGCTGCAGCAAAATCGGTAGATCGGAGGTGTGGGAGTTAAACCCAATGAGCTGGGGTTTTTGCCGACCCACGTAGGCCAGAAACGTGGCGATCAAGTCTCCCTCGGCCATCGGTTGGTCCGGTTGCTTCGGCAAGCTGGTCAGGCGTAGGGTGATATCGCCCCTGGCGGTTTGTTCTCGAATCACCGCCGCTACGGAAACTACCCGGCATAGGGCCGTTTTCAGATAGGGGCGAGGCTTTTCTGGGGTAGCGCCGCCCTTTTCCCACATGACCTGGAAAACCTCCTGATCGGGCATGCTATCGGGCAGATGGTACACTCGCCGGCCCGATTTAGGGTCGGGCACCCATTCCAAATCAAAGGCACAAACCCGAGGGCCCACCGACTTAAACATAGTTTCATCCCTTCAACGTTGGCTGGTCGATAGCAAAGAACCGGCTAGATGGCGGGGCTAGGTCTAGACTGCCCAAAACTTTAAGGCTGTCATTCAGCTTTTGTGGCCCTAGGAAGAGTGGGGACGAACCACGGCGATCCCCCCAACTGCTCCTGGCGCTAGCCCGGTGCCTAAGTCAGTTGCAACTGCCCATACCCGCCGAAAAACATTAGCCAGGTAAACACCACGACCCAGTGGATGGCCACGGACACCCAGACCGAACCCGATTGCCAGTAGGCCAGGGTGCACACTAGCCCCAGCAGGGCCGCTGACAGCAGAAATAGAGGCTGGGTAAAGGTAGGGAATCCGTTGGGGTAGACGGTGAAACTACTGAACAGGTGCATCAGCACAAACAGAACGAGCACCAGCAAGGCCAGGATCCAGCGGCGGCGATCGCTGATCCTTTCGGTCTTATGGGGCAGGAGTAACACCCGCCAAAACCCTTCTTCTAGCAAGGCAGGCGCCAGGAAAACGCGCAGGGCTAGCTTGAGACTGCCCAGGCTGGACAGGGGGGCTAGGGTTAGGGTGAGCCAGTGGCCCAGCAAACCCAACGGTAAAACAACAGCCGAAAAGGCCGTTGTTAGGGCCAAGGCCCGGCCCCAGTCTGGCCAGCCGGGTAGGGTGGTTGCCGCTGTGACCAGGCGATGGCCGACTAAGCGAAAAGCAATGTAAGTGCGCAGGTGAAGATGGTTCAAGGCGAACAATAGGGTTGAACCGGAGGGCCAGGGTAGTTGAGCCAAGACACCCTAAGGTCATGCTACTTAAAAAGTAACGAAAAGGGCCGTCGCCTGAACGACAGCCCCACCCAATCAATTCCTGGAACTGGACCTATCACTGGCCCTGAGCCTGACCTGCAGCCAGGGAAAAGCCCTAGCTCCTTTCCAGATCCTCCGGGTTGGCTCCGCCCAGATGGGAGCTCAGCCCCCCACTGAACTGGCTTTACTTAAAGCCAACCGCCGCTTGCCAAACAAAGGCCAGCAGCAGGAAAAATACGGGAATAATCGGTAGCACATCGACCAGGGGATCGAAGAGGGAATACGCTTCAGGCAGCTTTGCCAGTAGCATGATCACTTCCATGGATGGTTCGTCCTTTCTTTACACAGCCAAATAAACCACACCCCTACCATGAAGCGGAACCATGCCCAGGTCAGGGTACCTACTTCAGGTCGGGTTGATCAGAATTATCGGGCATTTTATCACGGGGCGGGGTCCTTACCGGCGGCCATGGGCGGGTGAGGGGCTAGCCAGGGGGCAAAATCTTGGCGGAAGCGATCGCTCAGAATGGCGGTCCGAATGCGCTGGGTGAAGCGGACCAGTTCTGTAATGTTGTGGATGGAAATCAGGGTAAACACTAGCATTTCCTTGGCGTGGATAAGGTGGCAGAGGTAAGCACGGGTGAAGTGTTGACAGGTATAGCAGGGGCAGGAGTCGTCCAGCGGGCTGTGATCACGCCGAAAACGCTGGTTTTTGAGGTTCCAGCGTTGCCCCCTGACCAAGGCCGCCCCGTGGCGAGCCAGACGGGTGGGAATCACACAATCGAAGAGATCTACCCCGGCGGCGATGGCCTGGGCCATTTCCCGATAGGTGCCGACTCCCATCAGGTAGCGGGGCTTGTGGTCAGGCAGGCAGGGAGTTGTGGCCTGAACGATTTTCTCAATGAGTTCAGGGGGCTCACCGACACTGACACCACCAATGGCATATCCCGGTAGATCGAGGGCGGCCAATTCTAGCGCGGCCTGCTGGCGCAGGTCCGGGTAGACGCCCCCTTGCACAATGCCAAAAAGAGCCTGGTCAGACCGTTGGTGGGCCTCGATACAGCGCTTCAGCCAGCGCCCGGTGCGATCGGTAGCGGCTTGAACTGTTTCCCGGCTAGAGGGATAGGGGGGACACTCGTCAAAGGCCATGATCACATCGGCTCCTAGGGCATTTTGGATGCGGATGGAGGTCTCAGGACGCAGATGGATGATCTGACCATCGCGGGGAGATTTAAAGGTGACCCCATCTTCAGTAATGGTGCGAATCTGGCTCAGGCTGAACACCTGGAAGCCACCGGAGTCGGTGAGCATGGGGCCAGGCCAGGCCATGAAGCGGTGCAACCCTCCTGCCTCGGCTACAATGGCTTCTCCCGGTTGTAGATGCAGGTGGTAGGTGTTGGCCAGCACCATTTCAGCTCCGGTGGTGGCTAACTGGTCGGGGGTGACGGTTTTCACGTTGGCCAGGGTACCCACGGGCATAAATCGAGGCGTGTGTACTGGCCCGTGGGGGGTTTGCAAAATGCCGGCCCTGGCCTGGGTGTGACTACAGCGGGCCTGGCAATCAAAGGCGAAGGAGGAGGGCAAGGGAGTGGCCTGAACAGGAGGAATACAAAACAATGCTCCCTGGCTAGAGCCGGGAGGTTAGATCATACTAAAGGTTCTAGGCTCCAAGGCCAACTGGTCATGGCCCTGAGAGCAGGCAACCCTGAGACCCCGTCAGTCAAGGCCTACTATGCCTCCATTCCCTACCGCCCCGGCTCCCTTCCCGCTTACGGCGATCCTGGGGCAAGCTACGATCAAACTCGCCCTGCTGCTGCTAGCGGTTGATCCAGGGTTGGGCGGTGTGATCATTGCGGGCCGCCGGGGCACGGCAAAATCTGTCATGGCCCGGGCCCTCCATGCCCTCTTGCCGCCCCTGGAAGTTGTGCAGGGCTCCTGTTGCAACTGCGACCCCAATTGCCCTGAGGAGTGGGATGACGCCACCCGACAGAGGGCAGAAGGGGACCGCCGACCGCTGACCCGTAGGCGGCAAAAGCAAAGCGCTACTCGCCTAGCCCCATCTCAAAATCTAAAATTCCCAGGTCTTCCCACTCAATGGGTGGCCCCTCCCTTTATCCAGATTCCCCTGGGCGTGACCGAAGACCGGTTGCTGGGCTCGGTGGATGTGAGCCGTTCCATGGAGCGAGGCGAACCGGTGTTCCAACCGGGGTTGCTGGCTGAGGCCCACCGGGGCGTGCTGTATGTGGATGACATTAACTTGCTAGAGGAACACATCGCCAACTTGCTGCTGACGATTTTGGCAGAGGGGTGTAACCGGGTGGAGCGGGAGGGTATTAGTTTTCAACATCCCTGTAGGCCGCTGTTTATCGCCACCTACAATCCAGCGGAGGGAGATTTGCGCGCCCATCTCATCGATCGCTTCGCCATGGTGCTCTCTGCAGACGACCAATTGGTTCTGGAGGATCGAGTTGAAGCGGTAGAGCGGGTGATTGATTATGCCCGGTCGCCCCAAGCCTTTCTGGGCCAGTACAGCGATGATTTGGATAGCCTCAAAACCCAGATTGTGCTGGCTCGGGAAGTGCTCAAACAGGTTGCCATGACCCGGGAACAAATTAAGTATCTAGTCAATGAAGCCCTGCGCGGCCAGGTGGAAGGGCACCGGGCTGAGTTATTTGCGGCCCGGGTGGCCAAGGCCCATGCTGCCCTCCATGGACGGTTAGCCGTGAATGCCCAGGACTTACGCTGCGGGGTTGAGCTGGCGATTATCCCCCGGGCCCTGGGGTTAGACCTGCCCCCCGATCGGCCGCCACCCCCTGCCCCAGACCTAATCCCTGAAGTCCCTCCGCCGGATCAGACGGAACCCCCTCCCTCCTCAGAACCGCCGGAACCCGACTCCGGTGAGATTCCTGAGGAATTTATCTTCTCCCCCGAGGGGGTGATCCTAGACCCGGCGGTCCTTTTCTTCAGTCACTCGGCCCCGCGACGACAGGGCAAGGCCGGTGGGCGCGGGGTAATTTTTTCCCAGGAACGGGGCCGGTATATTAAACCGATGTTTCCGAAAGGCCCGATTCAGCGGGTGGCCATAGATGCTACCCTGCGGGCCGCCGCCCCCTACCAAAAAGCCCGTCGGCAGCGTCAACCCGATCGCCGCGTGATTATTGAGGATGACGATCTGCGGGTCAAGCGTCTGGCCCGCAAAGCCGGTGCTCTGATTATCTTTGTTGTAGACGCCTCTGGCTCCATGGCCCTGAACCGTATGCAGTCGGCTAAAGGGGCCGTTTTGCAGCTACTCGGCCAAGCCTACCGCAGCCGCGATCAAATTGCCCTGATTGTCTTTCATGGGGAACAGGCTGAGGTGTTGCTGCCGCCCACCCGATCAATCACCGCCGCTCGCCGCCGCCTGGAGCGGCTCCCCTGCGGGGGTGGCTCCCCCTTAGCCCATGCCCTGGCCCTGGCGGTGCGCCTGGGCCAAAATGCCCGTAAATCTAAAGACATTGGCCAGGTGGTGATTGCCCTGATCACCGATGGCCGCGCCAACATTCCCCTCTCCCGCTCCCTGGGGCAGCCGCGGTTTGACCAGGAGAGTACCCAGGAAAGTAGCAATCTCAAGGATGAACTGTTAACCATCGCGATCGCCATTCGATCCCTGGGCATCAATCTCCTGGTCATTGATACCGAAAACAAATTCAGGTCCTCTGGCTTGGCCAAAGAGGTCGCCCAGCAGGCGGCGGGGCAATACTACTACCTGCCTAAGACCAGCGATCGCGCGATCGCGGCCATGGCCCAAAGTGCCCTGCAATCGGTCACTGCCAACGGGTTATAAAGTCCCCCAGGCGCCGGGCCAAGGCGCTGTTCCATGGGTCAGCGACCTGCCGATGGTCCCGGGGGAGCCCCTGCATGGGTAATTAGCAATACAGTTCTCGGTAAAAGCCGTGACCTAGGATCAGGCTCAATTCTTTACTTCTAGAGCCTTTCAGCCCTAGGCCTGAAGATGCCTAGGAAAGATTTTCCCTCTAGTGAGGATAGGCAAAGGACTTGACCTGTGACCACCAGGGCAATTTCCCGAGCAGCTTAATGATCGGCTGATCAGTCTAGGCTGGCCGCTGGCAGCGATCGCATCGCCCTTGCACCGTCACCTCATAACCGGCAACGTCCCAGGCAGAACTCAGCCGACTCAGATCGATGGGCCCCAGGGCTTGCCAGGGAATATCCGCGATCGCGCCACAGCTCTGGCAGCGAAAGTGATGATGGGGTTCCACGTTAGCGTCGTAACGGCGCACCCCTTCCTCCAGCAACACTTCCCGCACCAGGTTAGCCTGCCGCAGGGCTTGCAACGAACTGTAGACCGTCGCCTGGGAAGAAGTGGGCACCGCTTGGTTCAAATCCTTGAGAATCTCCTCGGCGGTGGGGTGGTCGTAGCGCCCCAAGAGGTTTGCGTACACGGCAAAACGCTGAGGCGTGACCCGCAGCCCCTTAGATTTCAGCGTTTGAATGATTTGATCAGCCTGTTGCTGCATAGCCACCTGCTCCCAAGGAAGTTCTGCGTTTCAACCCAGAACCCATCTATGAGGATGAATCAACTCAATTAATAACCTACGCTTAATAAAGTAACACGTTTACTTAGGACCAGTCGTAGTTTAAGATACGCTCAAGCCAATAAGTAATTCTGCTTATTGATAAATTCTTAGCTCAGAATTATTCTGAGCTAGACAGCTTAACGCTGAAAACGCAGTTACACAATCGTGAATCCAAGAGGTACCTATGGCTGCTATCGAACGTGTGCCCGACGTCGTATTCAAGACCCGTGTCAGAGATGAGTCCGTTGGCGGTCCTAACCCCTACCGCTGGCAAGACCTGACCACCCAGGACATTTTTGGGGGCAAAAAGGTGGTGGTCTTTTCTCTGCCCGGCGCCTTTACCCCCACCTGTTCCTCGAACCACCTACCCCGCTACGAAGAGCTCTACGACGAGTTCAAAGCTCTGGGTGTCGATCAGATTATTTGCATTTCCGTCAACGACGCCTTTGTGATGTTCCAATGGGGCAAGCAAATTGGCGCTAAGAACGTCTTCTTGCTACCCGACGGCAATGGCGAATTCACCCGCAAGATGGGAATGTTGGTAGACAAGTCTAACCTAGGCTTTGGCATGCGGTCCTGGCGCTACTCGATGCTGGTTAACGACGGTAAAATCGAAAAAATCTTCGTCGAGCCGGACTTCGGTGACAATTGCCCCATCGACCCCTTCGAGGTTTCCGATGCCGATACCATGCTGGCTTACCTGAAGGGCACTGAGCCCACGGGTGTTTCTGAGCCTCGCTTAGCCTTTGTGGGCTAAGTTCCTAGGCATGGCTGAGCCCAGCTAATGCTCTATCAACGAGCTTGCAACTATCCCAGGTAGGCGCAGGCTCGTTGCTTTTTGGGGCTCCTGGCTACCCAGGGGGGCGAGCCCCCCAGCTTGCCCTAGGGTAGATAAATTCTAGGATTTGCATTCACTACCTATACTGTAGGGGATGAGCTTTCTAGGCCATGCCCCAATGGCAAAACCACAATCCGCTGGCAGAGTCTGGGACGGTCCCTGGCTGTCGAGTCTTTTGCTAGTGATTGCCTACGCTACCTACGGCGGATATCTGCGTAGCCTGGGCGCTTCAGCGTCCCGATGGGGTGTTAGCGTGGCCTTTGTGTTGATGGTAGCGGCAATCATGACCCTAGGCTGGGGGTGGTGCCGCCAGTTGATCATTTTTATTTTCAAAACCAACCTAGCTTTTATTCTATTGGCCTTGATCCTGGCCACCCTAGCCATGGTAGCGGTTTCACAGTTTCGGGTATTTGCCTACCTGGTGCTGTTGGTGACCGCCTCGCTGCTAGCCCGGGTTGACTTGCTGATTGCCAAGGTTGACAACGTGATTGCCTTTCTCAGCCTGACTTTGTTATCCCTGTTAGGCCTCGGCTTAGCCTGGCTCCCCCATCTCATTCAGGCGACTGCCCAAGCTCCCCTGGGCTGAGGCCAGCCAGTCCATCACCAGCGGATTGACCAGTTCTGGAGCCTCATCCTGGGGGCAGTGGCCCACCGCCGGCAACTCAACCAGGGTTTGCACCGTGGGGTATTGGGCCAGGTTACGCGCCAGGGTGACGGGTTCCCAAGGGTCATCCTGGCCCCAGATGATCCACACGGGGCAGCTCAGTTGGGGCAACAGGTCCTCCGGCAGGGGCCCCTGAGAATAGCGCACAAAGGCCAGAAAAACATCGGCGGCGCCAGGGGTTTGGGCTGGGGTGAGAATCGCTTCAACCAATTCATCGGTGACCGCCTCTCGGCGATGGTAGGCCTGATAGAGCAAGTTGCGAATCACCTGAGGTCGGGCGATACGGCTAAAAAACCATCGCCCCAGGGGCGCATAGCCCAAGAGATGCTGCACCAGGGGGGTGCTGAGGCGCTGATGCCAGGGGCCCGCGGCGCGACGCCGAT
>DVEE01000015.1 GCA_015295885.1 Leptolyngbyaceae cyanobacterium M65_K2018_010 | reverse complement strand
GCTTGACTCATGGGAGCGAGGGGGAAGGAGCAGGAGGGGGTAGGGGGGAAGGGGGGACTGTCATGGCTTCCCTGGGACTGACAGGCAGATGGGGAGCGCTGGTGGCCACTCTGCCTAGGGGCCAAAACCCCTGGCTGTGGATTTGGACCAACTGGCTAAAGCGCTGGATGGGCGGAATGGTAAGGCGATCGTCAGTGGTCACTAACACCACTTGCCGGGATAATACGGGAGCCTCAGTCGGCCTGACCACTAACTCCGGGTCGTAGCGGCTTTCCACCAGGGCTGATTGGGGCAGCAGAGCCACCCAGTCGCTCTGGCGCACCACCCCTCGAAAGGCATCCAGCGTGTTTAATTCCAGGGCAATTTGCAAGTGACCGCCCGATGTTTCGAACTGATCTTGCACCAGGCGTTGCATCCCATAGCCATCCTTGAAGACCACCTGAAAGTAGTGGGTTAACTCCGCCCAGGGCACCTGGCAAAAGCGGCTCAACGGATGGTTGGCCGCCATCAAAACCTCCACGGGTTCTTCGTAGAGGGGCTGCACCACCATTTCAGGACTGGTGGTCAGGCGTGGGTTGTCCATCACAATGGCCACATCCACCAGCCCGTCCCGCAGCACCTTGAGGGCGCGATCGCTGCCCAGGGCAGTGACTCGCAACTGCACCTCTGGGAACTCCTGCCGAAACTGCTGCAAGGCCGGGGGCAGCAGATAGGCGCAGACGGAATGGATTGCCGCGACGCAAAGCTCGGGCTGTTTACCAGCCATGAGGTCGGCAATTTCCTCGCTGGCTAAGCGCCAGTCCTGACAGATGCGGCGCGCCCTGGGCAAAAGGGTTTCACCGGCCACGGTTAATTTGATCTGAGCCTGACGATGGAACAGGCTGGTATGGAGTTGCATTTCTAGGGCCTGTACCTGGCGGCTAATGGTCGATTGGGTGACCCCACAGCGCTGGGCAGCGGCCTGAAAACTCCCCATGTCGGCCACGGCTAAAAAGGCTTCTAATTGTTCGAGTCGCATGGCCGTTAAGGAATTCTGAAAGGGGGCAGGGGGATGGAGGAGAATACTGGGAACAGGCTGCCCCCGGCCATGGCCCTCTTGGCCCATGGGAGCAATGATCTGGGGATGGCAATTTAGGGGTTTGATAACAAATATCTCCGCCTCGCTTTGTAGCCTCTGTATCAATTCGGTCTACACCATCAATTCGGTCTGCACCATGCGGAGGGCGGCGGCCGCGTGGAGCTGGACAGATTCCTCGGCATCTTGCCCCAGCCGCTGCAACAGGGGAATGGCTGACCGGGTTTGTAGGCGTCCTAGGGCAAGGGCGATCGCCTGTTTCTGGCCAATTGCGTGGTTTTGGCCGATTAGGGCCGCTAACCAGGCCTGAAAAGTGGCCTGCACCGTTGGTTTCCTGTGGGTTTCACCCAGGCGCTCCAGGGCGGCAATAATGGCCAACTGCACCGCATCGGTTGCCCCCGCCCAGGCCTGCGTTAAGGCCGTCAGAGCAAGATCAGACTCCTGTCTTCCCAGACAATGGGCCGCCACCACCTTCAGGGGAACCGGGGTTTGAGGCGCTTGCAGTAGCCGTTCTAGGCTAGCCGTAGCCACCGCTGTCTGGGATCTTCCTAGGGTGATGGCCACGGCCTCAGCCACGGCCAAAGCGTCATCCATCAACCGGGGAACCAGTTCCTGCTCCAGGGTCTCGAGGGGCAGGGTAGCCATGGAGCCACCCAGGGCGATCGCCGCTGCCCGGCGCACCGGTGCCGCGCTGTCTTGCAGAGCGGTCAGTAAGACGGGTATCACCCGCTCCCCATGAAACTGTCCCAGGGCTTCTATCACCGTCAGTCTGACGGCATCCTCCTCATCCTGGGCGACCGTCAACAGCGGGGTGAGGGCCGCGGGGTGTCTGATTTGGGCCAGGGCTTTCACCGCCAGTTTTTTATGGGTGGGGTGAGATAACAATGGGGTCAGGACCGTTACAGCCGCCTCTCCACAATTGCCCAAAGCCAGAGCGGCGGTCTCGGCCAGATCTGAGTCTGTCCCTTGCAGCAGCACAGCGATTAACCCCTCCACAACGCCCGGCCCGGCCATCTCGCCCAGAATTCGGGTGACGAACCAACGCAGTTCCCAGTCCTCATCATCGGCTTGCAGTAGGGCCAGGAGGGAGGGCAAGGCGATTTCCCCATAGCTCGGCAACACCTTGGCAACCTCCCAACGGTCCTGAAAATCACCCATTTCTAAGGTGGTTAGCAGGGTAGACAGGGAAGGAGGCATAGGGGTGGTGGGGTGTCAAAGGGATCAATCGGTAGCCTAGGGGTATCAGGATGAACCCTGGCGGAGGGAACTCGCTAACCTTAGTACTCCACCATTGTGGACCGCTAGATCCGCCGTTGCGACT
>DVEE01000242.1 GCA_015295885.1 Leptolyngbyaceae cyanobacterium M65_K2018_010 | reverse complement strand
AATGCTATCGGCAATGCGATCGTTGACCATCACCTTATCCTTCCACTGGCCGTTGCCGTGGGTGGCCCAGATGGCCTCTAAAATGCCCTGCACCTCGGCACAGGCGGCGGCCTTTTTCTCAGGGGTCAGGGCATCGTAGCCCGGCTCAATCTGGCGGGCGTTATCTTCGATGGAGAGATTCGGGTTCGCTTCCTGGTTGCTAAGCACCCAGGACTCTCGCTCGGTCACACACTCTGCCCGAAACTCGGTAGTGGCCAACTCGTAGCCCCAATCCCGAAAGGCCCCCTCGGTGTATTTCATAATGTTGCCCTTGTGCACCAGGGTAACCTGTTGCTTTTCTTTAGGTAGGCGCAGGGCATGCTTGATGGCCCGCCGCACCAGGCGCTGGCTGCCGGTTTTGCTGATCGGCTTAATGCCAATGCCCGCATCGAGGGGAATTTGCTTCTTGCCATGTTCGGGAGTGGCGGGAATCAGCTCAGTGTTGAGGAACTTGATCAGCTGATCGCACAGGGGATCCCCCTGCTTCCACTCAATCCCTAGGTAAATATCTTCGGTATTTTCCCGATAGATAATCACATCCAGCTTCTCTGGATTACGGTGGGGAGAAGGCGTGCCCGCATAGTACTTACAGGGCCGCACACAGGCGTAGAGATCGTTGATTTGCCGTAGGGCCACATTGAGGGAGCGGATGCCGCCGCCAATCGGGGTGGTCAACGGTCCCTTGATGGCTACGCCATAGGCTTCAATGGCTTTCAGGGTATCTTCCGGCAAATATTGGTAGGTGCCATACAGGTCGCAGGCTTCATCCCCAGCATAGACCTTAAACCAAACAATCTGGCGCTGGCCGCCGTAGGCGGTGGCTACCGCAGCATCAAACACTCGCTGGGCCGCTGGCCAAATATCGACCCCTGTTCCATCGCCGCGAATGTAGGGAATGATGGGGTTGTCCGGCACAACCGGTTCGCCATCCTTAAAGGTAATGCGTTCACCCACTGCCGGGGGAGTAATCCGTTCGTACATGGCAATCTGCCCAGTTAGGAAAAAAACAACCCACAGTCTAATCTGCTTTAACCCCTTAAAACCGATTGTTTGACAACGATTTGACTGGGCTTAAGAGATTTTTCAGACTGTTGCCGGTCAGCCATCCTGAAAACCGTCCCTTCATGGCCTGTTTACCTAAAAATGAGGTTCCCTATGAAAACGGTTCTGATTGTGGATGATGACCCCATCCTCCAGGTCGCCCTTACCCGTCGACTCAAAGCCCAGGGGTTTGGGGTGGTCAATGCCGCCTCCGGGGTTGAAGCGCTCAACCTCCTGGATACCACCCGGGCGGATGTGGTGGTCTCAGATATTCTCATGCCCGAAATGGATGGCTTTGAGCTTTGTCGCCAGGTGCGGGCTAGCCCTAGGGACCAGTTACTGCCCTTTATTTTTCTCTCCAGTTTGGGGACGGTCAGTGATCGCGTCCAAGGCCACTTGATTGGTGCCGATGATTATCTGGTCAAGCCGTTCCATCCCCAGGAACTGATGGCCAAGGTGCAGGCGGCGATCGCCCGCTCTGAGCGCCTGCAAGCTGCCCTTGCCGAGGTCTCGGTGCCTGGCCCTCGTCGGCCCTCCGCATCCGCCCCCCTACCCCTGACCCCGGCGGAAATAGCCGTATTCTGGCCAGTAGTGCAGGGGTTAACCAACAGACAGATCGGCGATCACCTATGCCTGAGCCCCCGAACCGTGCAAACCCACATCAGCCACATCCTGACTAAGTTGGGCCTAGAGAATCGAGCCCAACTGGTGCGGTATGCCTATGAGCAGGGGTACAAACCTCCAGACCCATAGCCCCTATCTGCACACCCTAGCCGGCGATGGATGACCGGCCCGGGCCACCCGGGGCTTCACCGGGGGACCAAGCCCGATGGGTGGCTAGGGCTCCCATCTAAAGTCGCACCACCGACAGGGTGACCTGGCCCAGATTGTTGTCTGGATAGGTGTCAATGAAAAAGGCACGCAGTTGAGCTGGTTCATCCACTTCCAGTGCCAGGGTATCGGCGTAGCCATTGAGGGTAGACCAGGTGGCATGGACCTTAACGTTGGTCTTCAAATTAGTCACCGGGCCGCCATAGATCCACAGCAGCACTAGGGGTTCGCCGGGATGGGCCGGATCACCATAGCTAAAACTACCCTCCTTAATCCTGAGGATGTAGCTGCCTGGCTCCAGGCCGTAGGCCACCGCCACTTGATCCTGTAGCTGGTGGATTTGACCCCCATCGAGCAGGACGGCATGGTGGCGGCTATGCACCTTCAGGGTTTGGATAGAGCAGCGGCCCTGAATGGCTGGGGTAGGGGTTGGCACCGACGGGGCAGGAGTTGGCGCTGGCGTGGTGGGGTCCCTGGGGGGGATCGGAGCCGGTGGATGATCCACCACCACACTGGGCACCGCGGCGGCGGCCATGGCCCCCAGCCCAGCGATCGCCGATCCAGCCCCCAGGGCCGGGCCAGGGACCGTCAACCCTGGCTCTGCCTCGACCATGGTTTCTGCCTGAGGCACGGTTTCTACCTGAGGACAGGCGGGCACCCGCACCGGATCGGACTTGGCCAGGGGCAGCCAATGATCTTCCCGGGTGACGTAGCCCAACTCGACCAGATAGTCGCGATCATCCACGGGAATCGGTACGTGGAGATCCTGCTGGTTTTCGGTGACCGGGTATTGTTCAATGCGAACCGGCGGATGCCGTTCCACATCCCGTTCCGTGACATCGTAGAGGCGTAGCATCAGATCTCGACCGCCCCGATCGCGCTCCTGAGCCCGATGGGCATCGGGCACTTCCCAATAGGCGTAGGCCCGGCGACAGTTACGGGGGGTAAGAATAATTCGGCTGGGTTCCGTGGGGGCCGCCGGGGGCATGAGCGGCGGGGGAGCGGGTGCTTCTTTTCTGCTTTTCATCAGCCACCACAGCAGGCCACCCAGCAGGGGAATGAGCAGTAACCACCAGGGAAAGCGACCCCGCAGTTGCCCTTCGGTCTCGGCGGTGGGGGGAACCAGGGCCACGGCGTCATCCTCTGGCTCCATGGCCGGGGTGGGTTCTGGGGTCGGGGCCGGAGCAGGGGTAGCCGTGGCTACGGCCTGCTCAACCACCTCTTGACCGGGGGCTGTGGTGACAAAGCCTAAAAAGGCCAGCGCTTCTGGACTGGGATTTTGGCGGTTGTAGATGTAATAGCGGGGTTGGGAATAGGGGTAGCGGGGATCATCGGGTAGGGTTTGATGCATGGCCAACACCCGAACATCATTGCGGCCTAAGACCTGGGAAGCAACAGCGTAGCTAATGCCGTCGTCCCCCAGGGCCTCGATGACCGTTTCGGTGGTGTCGTCGGTCACCTGGTCCGTCTTGGGGCCGGGGGTAAAGGGGCGATCCCTAAATACCGTGTACTGGCTCAAAGCGCGGCGAGTATCGCTATAGTCGGGCCGATCGACAAACCGCAGAGGCCGGGCCGGGCCCCCCACCGCCGACCAGTCGGTGATATCACCGTAGAACATGGTGGCAAATTGATCGAAGGTGAGATCGCCGGTAAAGGGGTTGTTGGGTCCGACAATGATGGCTATTTTTTCCCGGTCGATGGGAATGGCCTCCAAGCCGCGATCGCGCTCGGCCTGGGTCAGGGGTCGGCCCGATGCAACCACATCTAACTGCCCTGCCACCAGGGCCTCTAAGGCCTCATCGGTACGGCTGGCGTTCAGTTCTACTTTGGCATTGGGAAACCGCTCCAGAAACCGTTGCTTGAAGGTTTCGTTGGGTACCACCATGCTGGTAGAACCATCCACCGAAAGCACCGCATCGGCGGGTAAGGAACTGGGGATGGGAATGGTTTGAACCGTATTGCCTGGGGTTTGGGCCCAGACCGCTGGGCGGGTCAGGCGGTCGCTAACTACACTGCTGACCATGGTAGTGGCCAAGGTCAGGGCGGTCAGGTGGGTCAGGGAAAGTCTTGAAGGGGCCATGGGTAGCATTGGGGGCGAGGGAGGTAGAGATCGGCGCCATAGCCGGCACCCGGATACAGGCCAGGCAGCCTGGAGTGATTGAGCAGCGGTGGGTTAGGCCCGAGGACAGTAGACCCGGCCCGATCACCCAGGGGTAGGGCTAAATCCGCACCACGGACAGGGTCAGTTCTTCGTCGTTATCTTCCAGGTAGGTATCAAAGAAGAAGGCACAGAGGGTGGCCGGCTCCACCACCTCCATCACCAGGGCATCATCGTAGCCATTCAGGGAAACCCAGGTGGC
The DNA here is from genome assembly GCA_015295885.1 of Leptolyngbyaceae cyanobacterium M65_K2018_010. Classification (GTDB taxonomy): domain Bacteria; phylum Cyanobacteriota; class Cyanobacteriia; order Phormidesmidales; family Phormidesmidaceae; genus Nodosilinea. The sequence goes on along the minus strand of DVEE01000242.1, from coordinate 5,322 downwards.
GTTGACGGGGACGTTGGTTTTTTGGTTGATCACCTTACCGCCATAGATCCATAGCAGCACCAGGGGTTCATTCTGATGATCGGCCTCGGCCCGATAGCCAAAGGAGCCGGACCGAATTTTAACGATGGTGGTGCCTGGCTCGAGCCGGGCAGAAACGCCCTTATTCTGGAGTGCTTCCATTTGCTCTGGGCTGAACTGAAAGCAGTTGTGCTTGCTGTGAACCACTAAATCCGTAACCACACACCCGTCCATGGCAACTCCTTGGGGCATCCTTTATGGGTTTTAACTGAAAGAACTTTACGGTCCATGGGTTAAGCCCCGTTAAAAAATACCGATAATCTTAATCCTGACCCGGTTTAGCGCTAAATTCCTGAGTTTATCCCTTGGCCTACCCTGCCCATCCACCTTTGCCGCTAAGATGCAAAGGCGATTAGCCCTAGGACTGGACTGGCTCTGCTATGGTCATCAGCCAATGGATTGAACCCGAAGCCAAGGATCTGGGGGGCTTCGTAGCCCGCCGTAGCCTGCCCTACCCTGGCCGCCAGATGGTGGGACCCTTTATCTTTTTTGACCACCTCGGCCCTGCCACCCTCCCCCCTGGCCGGGGGATAGATGTGCGCCCCCACCCCCACATCAACCTGGCCACGGTGACCTATCTGTTTGAGGGCCGCCTGCTTCATCGGGATAGCCTCGGCTCCGTGCAGGAAATCCAGCCCCGCGCCGTTAACTGGATGACTGCCGGAGGGGGGATTACCCACTCGGAGCGATCGCCCGACCGCGATCGCAACCGGGCCAGCGTCATCCATGGCATTCAAACCTGGGTGGCCCTGCCCGCTGGCCAAGAAGAGGTGGCCCCCTGGTTTCGTCACTACCCCGCCGATTCCCTGCCAACCTGGCAAGAGAGCGGTGCTACCCTGACCTTAATTGCCGGGCAATCCCACGGGTATGTATCCCCCGTGGAGGTCTTTTCCCCCATGGTTTACCTAGATTTTGAGTGCGCCCCCCAAGCCCAATGGACCTTACCGGCGGACTATAGCGAGCGGGCTGTGTATAGCGTCACCCCAGGGTTACAGATCGATCAAACCCCGCTGCCCCAACACCGCTTGGCAATTCTCTCCGCCGGGGCCTCTGTCTCCATCACGGCCAGCGAGTCGGCCCGCGGCATGGTTATCGGCGGTGAGCCCCTAGGCCCCCGCTACAAATGGTGGAATTTTGTCTCCAGCCGGGTTGAACGCATAGCCCAGGCTAAAGCCGATTGGCAAGCCGGTCGGTTTACACCGGTGCCCCAAGAAACAGAATTCATTCCCCTGCCAGATCAGGTTACGGAAGCCAATCCCCTGCCCTAGGCCTTGGGGAGCGCTGCGGCGGGCGGACTCCGGGGGGAGGGAGGGGCACCACTCTAGGACGCTGATCCAGAACTCGGTGGCTGAATCAGAATATCTGTCATGGCCATAGTAGAGCGATTCAGACACTGGGTTTTTCGCCCTCCTGGGGCGATACCCTAGGGCTTAAGTCTCCACCACGGTGGTACCCAATCCTACATACCCCCCAGCCGGATAGCGGCCCACCAGGTAAACGGCCACCTCCAGGGTGCCCACCCGGTAGGTGTGCAGGTCGGTGAGGGTTTCCCCTAGCCAGGTCTGGAGGCGCTGGTAGCGCTGGGCCAGATGCCCCCCCGCAGCGGTTTGCCAGAAGGGATTGTGCAAAATCGGCTGAAAGAACCGTTCGGCGGCGTATTGTTCCACCGGCTCACGGCCACGGCCCAGCCATTGCCCCAGGGTAGTCGAGTCAAACTGATCCCCTGGCCAGCTCACCACGGTGAGGGGGGCATCGGTTTCACTGGGGTACCAGAGGTCGGCGACAGCGACCCGGAGATGCTCGATAAAGGTCTGCAGGGAATTGCTCTGCCAATCAGAGACCATGGTCAGAGGCGAGTCTACAGGGCTTTCAACACCTTCATGGCCTCGCCGACGTGGGCCTTGGGGTTGAATTGGGAATTAAAGATATGCCGCACCCGCCCCTCGGGGTCAATGATGTAGGTAACTCGCCCCGGCAGTAACCCCAGGGTGGTGGGCACGCCGTAGGCGCTACGCACCTTACCCCCGGCATCACTGACCAGGGTAAAGGGGAGATTGTACTTGCTGGCAAACTGTTGGTGGGAAGTTGAGGAATCGCTACTGATGCCAATCACCTCGGCCCCCGCAGTTTGGATCTCGGGGTAGCTATCCCGAAAGGAGCAGGATTCTACTGTGCAGCCGGGGGTGTCATCCTTAGGATAGAAGTAAAGCACCACGGATTTTTGGCCACGAAAGCTGCTGAGGGTGACCATTTCGCCCTTTTGGTTGGGCAGGGTGAAATCGGGGGCTAGGTCGCCAACCTGTACGGCCATAGGTAGAGTCTCCTGGATGGAATTTTCATCTTTCTTTAGAATACTTAACAAAAGTGGGCTTTGCCTAGCGGGTCGTGGGGTGGCCCAGGGGCCCAGGTCGCGAGGGTCTCTGGCCAGATCTGGGAATTCCCCCTGACACCCTGGAGCTGGCAGGACCGCTGAGATGCGGCTTTGTTGCGATGATTCCCGACTATGACCGGTTTGCTGTGGTTTCGTAACGACCTGCGCTTGCATGACCATCGGCCCCTCCAAGCAGCCGTCCAAGCCCAGTCGCCCCTGGTGCCCCTCTACTGCTTTGACCCCCGGCAGTTTGGCCAGACTCGCTTTGGGTTTGCCAAAACCGGAGCCTTTCGGGCTCAATTTTTGCTGGAGGGTGTGGCGGATTTGCGGCGATCGCTCCAGGCCCTGGGCCGGGATTTGATTATTCGGGTTGGCTACCCAGAGGTGATTATCCCAGAATTGGTGAGAGCCCTGGGGATTGACACCGTTTACTGGCATGGAGAAGTGACCGCGGAGGAGGTCGCGGTGGAGCAGGACTTGATGGCCCAGCTCAAGCCCCTGGGTATCCGCACCCAGGTTTTCTGGGGCGCCACCCTCTACCATCCTGATCACTTACCCTTTCCACTAGAGGCGTTACCCGAAGTTTTCACCCAGTTTCGCAAGCAGGTGGAACAGCGCAGCCAGGTAGAGGAGCCTTTACCGACCCCCACCGCCCTGCCGCCGCTGCCCCAGGTGGATCGGGGTGCATTGCCCGCGCTCCAGGACCTGGGCCTGTCTGCCCCCGCCCCTGATCCGCGCGGTGTTCTGCCCTTTGTAGGAGGCGAAACCGCTGGGTTACACCGGCTCCAGGACTATGTGTGGGAGCAGGACTGCCTGAAAACCTACAAAGAAACCCGCAATGGTCTGGTGGGAGCCAACTATTCCTCGAAGTTTTCCCCCTGGTTGGCCCTGGGCTGCCTGTCGCCCCGCCAGATTTACGCTGAGGTGCAGCGCTACGAAGGGGCACGGGTGCGCAACGACTCCACCTACTGGTTGGTGTTTGAGCTGCTCTGGCGGGATTATTTTCGCTTCATTGCCGCTAAGCATGGCGATCGCATTTTTTACCCCTCTGGTCTGCGCGGCCTGGGCATCGACTGGCGGCAGGATTGGGATCGCTTTGAGGCTTGGCGCAGCGGCCGGACGGGCTTTCCCCTGGTGGATGCCAACCTGCGGGAACTGGCGGCGACGGGCTTTATGTCCAACCGGGGGCGGCAAAACGTGGCCAGTTTTTTGACCAAAAATCTGGGTATCGACTGGCGGCTGGGGGCGGAATGGTTTGAGTCCCTGCTGATTGACTACGATGTGTGCAGCAACTACGGCAACTGGAACTACACCGCCGGGGTAGGGAATGATGCCCGCGGCTTTCGCTATTTCAATATTCCTAAGCAGGCCAAGGATTACGACCCCGAGGGCACCTACGTGAAGCTGTGGCTACCGGAGCTGGCAGCCCTCCCCGCCGCTAAGGTGCATGAACCCTGGAAATTGCAGCCGGTGGAGCAAAAGCGCTACGGGGTACGCCTGGGAGTCGATTACCCTCGCCCCGTGGTGGATTTGGCGAAATCGGTGCAGGCCAATGAGCAAATTTACAATCGGGCACGATGGCGGCGAACCTAAACGCCCTGGCCTAACCCGTGCCGATGCTCTAGCCCTCAAGCTGTGGTGCTATCCCCAGCAGAATTCCCTAACCGTAGCTCAGACTACCAAGGCTTAAGCTGACTTAACCTAAGATAATGACATACAGCCAATGTCAAGGTTCGCTAACAAATCCCCCAAGGGCACCACAGTTAGTGTTTTCTTCGCTAGTATGGCTGTACACGGCCCTAGGCCAATAAATCAACCCTTTCAACACAAAATTTAAATCAAAAATTTAAATTAGCCATTTCACTACAGCCCAGCTTTCTCGAGCTGGGTTTTTTCTTGGGCTGGGGAGGGACTGAACCGATGGGCATGGTTGCCATCCCCAGCCCCACCACCCCCACTACGGGCACCTCTCGGTGATGGGCACGGGCAAAGCCCTTTGCCTATCCTACGGGCACTATTGCCATAAACCGGCGGATTGGCCCTATAGCTCTTTCCATCGCTTGGTTAGACAAGGATTGTATACAGCCGATTGGGGAAGCGAATAGACACGTAGGATGGGCAAAGCGAAGCGTGCCCATCATTGCCATCATTCACAAAATCAACACCGCACCCATCGATGGGTTAACCTTTGTCGGGTGTGATGGGTACTCACTGTAGGTTGGGTGATATACAGATGGGTTCAGGACCGCAGCGATCGCTGAAAGGTTTTAACCGCCTCAACGTGATTCGCCATATTGATGCAGCGCAGCAGTAGGGCTAAGTCAAGCCCACTCACCTCTTCGCTGGTGGTCACTTTTTCATAGCTCAGGGCATCCTTCGGACCCCGCAGGTGGTAAACCTCTAAAACCCCATCTTCCCAGAACCAGACCTCTTTAATCTGCAATCGCCGGTAGGCCTCTAGTTTGTTGATGCCGCCGGTAGAAAACACCACTTCGATGGCCAAATCGGGGCGATCGCGACCGGGTGCCAGTTTGTAAGACTCATCGGCCTCACGTTTGACGGCCCCGCCTTCACTTTCCAGAGTCATGGAGCCCGTGGGGGTAAAGTCAAACCCTGCCATTAGCAGGTAGAGCTCTAGCAGGGCGGCAATACGCTTTTTGACCGTTTCGTGGGGTTCCCCTGGCATGCGCCGAATCTCCAAAACACCATCCAAGAATGAGAGCCGATAGCCCGGACGGTCTAACAACTGCTCAATCGCTTTGAACTCTCTCCAGGTGAGCCCTTCAAACAGGAGAGGGGTGGTTTTGTCGGGGGTGGTGATCGCCGTTGGAGGCATAGAACTCTCCGGTCTATCATGGGGATGAGGAAGCCAT
>DVEE01000183.1 GCA_015295885.1 Leptolyngbyaceae cyanobacterium M65_K2018_010 | reverse complement strand
TAACACTGCAACGTCCCCTGGGAACGGCCGCGGCTATAGTAGCGTTCCACGGAATAACCGTAGTCGATGGTGATGACGTAGCCGCAATGGAGTTTTTGAGCAACGGTCTGAATCCAATCCAAAGCGGCCAAATGGGCTTCGGTGCGGTAGCCCACGGCATATTGCGGGTCGGCCCAATTGACTCCAACCCGGTCAAAGTAGTCCTCCAGGCGCGGCGTAGACAGCGGCCCCACCTCCTCCTGGAACCTTGCCCCATCCTCCCCTAAGCTGACGTAAACTTCCCGCAGACCTGCTTCGGTGAGGATGACCTGATGCACTGGCAGGGCATCCACTAACTCGTTGGAGAAAAAGCACCCGGTGACCGAATTATCAGGCAGATTGTCCAGGGTGAGCCAGGTGAGCTGATCCGCCCAAGGAGCGAGGCGCTTTTTCTGAATCGCTCTCAAGCTTGGCGAGGTCTCAACAATCAAATAGCGAAGGGTAGCAAAACAAGCGGCATGATGAGCTTGCAAGTAGGTCAAAACATCGGCCGCCATTACCCCTTGACCGGCTCCCATCTCCACCAGGGTAAACCTCTCCGGGGAGCCTAGGTTGAGCCAGAGCTCAAGGAATTGTTCCGCTAAAAGCTCACCAAAGTCATGGCTGAGGTGAGGCGAGGTCAGAAAGTCTCCCTGGGGGCCGATCGCGGCGGCCTGGGTGGTGTAGTACCCGGCTTGGGGATGGTACAGCACCTGATCCATAAAGTCGGCAAAGGTGATCCGCTGGTGGGGCGACTGACGAATGCGATCGCAGAGGGTTTTATGGAGCAGTGGATTATCGGGCATAGCCTATTCTGGCAGATTACGGAGTAGGCCAACGCCAAAAGCCTAGCGGTGTTCGATGATGGCTCCATTGAGCTGGCCTGTGGCCTGTTTCCCGAGCGGGTGCCAGGCCATCGCGAACAGCTTTTATTCACCGAGACCTACGTCTGCCTAGCCCGCCAGGACCATCCCCAGCTTGGTGATGGCCTCTCCTTAGACGACTATTTAGCGTGGCCCCACCTGCTGGTTTCGGTCAAGGAAGATCGCGTTGGCCGGGTCGATACCTTACTGGTCACCCAGAACCTGAAGCGGCGCATTGCGCTCTCGGTGCCCCACTTCTTAGTGGCTCCCTTTGTTCTCCTGGACACCGATTTGATCGCCACGCTGGCAAACCGCATTGCCCATCGGTTCGCGGCCACTCAGCCCCTAAAAATATTACCCCTACCCTTTGAGCTAGAAGGCTTTTCGGTTTCCATGCGCTGGCACCAAAGCCATGAAACCTCCCCAGCCAACCAATGGCTGCGCCGTCTAATGACGGAGATCGGTCAAGGGGCAACGCTAGACCCCATTAAGCCCAACCCAACCTAGCCAGAGAAAAGAACCCCAGCGCGATCGCCAATGGCCTTCAGGTTGCGGGTCAGATCGTGGCGAATGTGGCGCTCGATTAACCCGGCCGGCATCCCACGGGGAGGTCGAACCAGCAGGGCATAGCCCAAGCAAGTTAGAGGCCGTTGACCCTCGCCCAAGGACTCCAACGTCCATTCACCTTCAAATTCGCGGAAGTCCCCTTCGACCATAGAGAAGCTGATTCGCTGAGGAAACGCTTCCACCATATCCAGCACTACCCGGGCACAAAATTTCACCTGCAGAAAGCACTGAGAGCCCATTTGCTCTAAGCGAATCCCTCCCCCTGGATGACCAAGGCGCTGACTGTAGGAAAGATTAGGAATAAAACTCGATAGATTGTCGTAGTCGGTGAGGATTTGCCAAAGCTGTTCCGCCGCAAAGGGAAGATCAGTATGGGCTAAGATACGCCGCCTCTGCCCTCCTAACTTTTCCGTTTGAATCGTAACACTAGGCTCGTCTAGGCCATTCACCCTGACCCCTGCCTCTGGCGTGAGCCCAGCTTCAGGCTGGCGAGAGTTTGACCCAGAGGGAACCAAATTTAAGGTTTGCTCGGTCATTGGCTCGGTCATTAGAAACACCACCCCTCACGGGTACAAGGAAGCAAGGCAACCCCATTCTTGCCCAGAATACCAGCAAATTTTGATGGATCAATAGGCCCCCTAGGCAACCTGAGTAGATTTACTATGAAGTTTGAATTCGAGGGTGAAGCTAGTCTGCCAAAGCCTGTCGCCCCCAGGCTGGCTGGTGACCGCAATTTTGGCCCCCATCTTTTTGACTAAACCCCGGACTAGGGCCAGTCCAGCACCTGTGCCAGGAATGGCATTTTGGGTCGCACCATGGCCGCGGTTAAACCGATCAAAAATATGGGGTAACTCGTCGGCTCGAATCCCCTCACCCCAATTAGTTAGCTTTACCATCACCACCCGATCCTGGAGGCTAGGCGGCGCTAAGCTCAGAGTCACGGTGGTAGCCGGGGCTGAGTAC
>DVEE01000099.1 GCA_015295885.1 Leptolyngbyaceae cyanobacterium M65_K2018_010 | reverse complement strand
CTTGACCCAACCGTAGAGTAAGCGGGCATAGTCGGGCCAAGCCTCGTGCAGTTGGGCCGCCTGGCGATCGATGGCTGGTAGTTGATGGAGTGCCTGGACACCGACCTCGGGCAGCCAGGTTTGCAAAATGCCATCCTGCCAGGCTGTTTCTAACAGCACCGAACCCTGGGGTAGGCTGAGCAAACAGTCCAGCTCGCCCCGCACTCGCTCCGCTGCCATGCCCTTTAACAGCGGGGCCAGCCTGCGTATGGTCGCCTGGGTCTCAGGATCGAGGCTAAAGCCCAGTTGGGCCGCCTGACGATAGGCCCGCAGCAGACGCAGCGGATCTTCCTTAAGATTTTCGGGGGAGACCATGCACAGGGTCTTGCGCTGCAGGTCTGCATACCCAGCCAGGGGATCGACCAGGGTTTCGCTGTGGGGATTGTAGGCGATCGCATTGACGGTAAAGTCTCGCCGTTGCAGGTCAACGGTAATGCTAGGCCCAATTTGCTGGGCAAAGTCCACCGTTGCATTGGGAAAAACAACCCGGGCAATCTGGTGCTCGGCGTCAAGGACCACAAATCCTGCTCCGTAGCGGTGGGCAATCCCCGCTGCGGTTTCAATGGCCTGTTCAGGCAGGACAAAATCCAGGTCAAGATAATCCGCCTGGCGATTGAGTAGCGCATCCCTGACACTACCACCCACCAGATAGGCTTGTGCCGGGAGAAGCGCTACGCTGAAGGGCCAGGTTTGAGGAGAAAGGGCGGACTGTTGGGTTGCCACTGCCAGGGATAGGGATGTAAGCGTCGGACTCAAGGAAGCCTCATTATCTCTTTCATTACAACAGTCTTTGAAGTTTCGGGGGGGCAAGCCTGGCCATAGAAATTGAGAATCGGGCCTGGAGGGTAGGCTGGGGGATCGCATTGGTTTTCATTTTGCAACATCCCAGCGTCTCGACCGAAGGCATTCAAAAAACTTGAGCTAGAGTATCAGAAAACGGATTCCCTTCGGTGGATGGGCTAACGGATATGTGCATTTGTGTGAACTGTCATTACGTCGATCGCTGTACCACCTACCACGCGGTAGAAGGTCAGCACCAGCAACCCCACCTGACCGATACACCCAGCTTTGAGCCTATCGAGCCGACCATTAATGTCAACATTCGCCAACGGGGTGAAGACATTGAAATGGAATGGGATGTGGTGGGTTGCGAAAGCTTTACGGAAGAAATGGGCAAGTGGGCAAAGTTACGCCCCGGCGAACTGGTGCCCACCTAGATGGGCGGGTATCCAGGCTGTGGGTTGCCCCTGGGAACAGTCTTGGGACGATTGCGAATCCAATCTTGGCGAACCTAAAAGACCTAGTAGGACTCTGCTACCGCACTCCCAGCCAGACTCTCACGGACTCGATCAAGCGGCTCAATCCTAGCGTTAGCGTTCTAGGGGGCGGAGCCATTCCCTGAACGCCAATTCAGCTTCGACTTCATCTTGTCGGGCAGTAGCTAGTGGGTGATCAGTCAGCCGTCTAGATTTAGCCTAGGCTAACCAGGGTGCAGAATCAGGTAAACGCCTGGTGCGGACCAACCACGTCACGCCTCTACAGCTAGCATTGCCGCCGCCGTCAGGGACCACTGGGGAAAGGTGGGCGAAATCACCACCGCATCGCCGCTGTAAATGGTTTCGTCATAACCCTGGTCGGTGAGGGCCAAGACCACCACCTGGTCTCGTTCCGGATCGACGATCCAGTATTCTGGAATGCCCCGCCATTCGTACTGGTTGCGCTTCTCACGATAGTCGCGGCGATAATTTTCCGGCCCTGGGCTCACCACTTCCACCACCAGCAACGGCGGGGCCATCTCTAGGGTGATGGCGGCCTGCTTCAAGGCCCTCATTTGTTCTAGATGTTCGGGGTATAGCACTGTCAGGTCAGGATAGCGATTCTTAGGCTGGCCGGGTACAGCCAGGGCCAACCCCTGTAACCGAATCCGATGCCGATCCACATGGGCTTTAAGCGCTTCGTAGAGGTTCATGGCCCGGCACAGGTTATCGTCAGACTCCGGTGGCATCTCGATGAGTTCCCCATAGGATAGTTCGTAGTAGCCTTCCAGTTCGTCAGTCTGGGCCAGAAAGTCTGCAAAGGTTTTGAGTTTTGGACTGACCTGCACCATCACCAGACAACTCCATCGCAGGATACAGTTGTAGCCTAGCCTGATTGAAACCAGCTTTGACGACAATGAAAATGTTGTTGCATTCTATTCCCGCCATTGGAGTTGTAGCCTAGCCTGATTGAAACCAGCTTTGACGACTCTGTGTTTTAACCTCAACTGTCCACAGCCTACTAACCCGACGGGGGCCTTGACCTGTGGGGCCTGTGGGGCGTCATTGCGGATTAATCAGCGCTACCGTTGCCTGGGGCTACTGGGGCAAGGGGGGTTTGGGCGCACCTAC
>DVEE01000533.1 GCA_015295885.1 Leptolyngbyaceae cyanobacterium M65_K2018_010 | reverse complement strand
TCCGCGAGGTGCCCGTGGTGGGCCTGGTGGATGAACTGGTAGGGCTGGCCGCCTACATGCATGTCGATGCCCTCAATCGGCTATTGCAAGAAGGGCCAACCTTTTCAGGGGCTTACCTTAAGGTTGACCCGCTCCATCTGCAACCCCTCTACCGTCAACTTAAGCGCACCCCAGCCGTGGCTAGCGTCGCCCAGCGGCAAACTGCCCTGCAACAGTTTGAAGACACCATCGCCGCCACCTCGGGCATGATGAACAGCTTCATCATGCTATTCGCCTGCATCATTGCCGTGGCCGTGGTCTACAACGCCGCCCGCATTGCCCTGTCTGAGCGCAGCCGAGAACTGGCAACCCTGCGCATCATTGGCTTTACCCAGCGGGAGATCGCCTTCATCCTGCTGGGGGAACAGGCGGTGCTGACCCTCGCCGCTGTGCCCCTAGGTTGGCTGCTGGGCTATGGCCTGGCCTGGCTGTTGAACCATTCCCCAGCCATGGATACGGAGCTGTTTCGCGTGCCCTTCATTATTCAACCGGCGACCTATGGTATAGCCTTTGGGGTGACCGTCCTGGCAGCGGCGGGGTCCGGGCTTTTGATCGTCCGCCAGTTGCAGCATTTGGACTTAATTGCCGTGCTGAAGACCAGGGAGTAAGGGAAGGGGAGCGGCTTCACGGAAGGGGCGGGGGCGGTTCAAAGTTCAAAATTCAAAGTTCAAAATTCAAAGTTCAAAATTCAAAGTTCAAAATTTATGGTTTTTCGGATTACGTTTCGTTGGAGTTTAGCCAGGCTATGACCAGCACCAATCAAAACAACCTACGCACCCTGGACCAGGATATTGCGGTGGTGGAGCAACCCACCCGGAAACGAATCCTGGCACGCCGCTGGTGGTATGGGCTGGCTGGCTTGGGCCTGGTGGGCCTGGTGGCCTACGGTCTCAGACCTCAGCCCATTGCCGTTGATTTGGCCACCCTGGAGCGGGGGCCATTGCAGGTGACGGTAAAGGCGGAGGGGCAGACGCGGGTGCGCGATCGCTTTGTGGTAGCGGCTCCGGTGGATGGCGAGCTGCAGCGCATCGCCTTAAAAGTTGGGGATCCAGTGGCTCCGGGGGCAACCCTGGCCCAGATTGACCCCCTGCCCCTAACCACTCGGGTGGCCTCCACCCAAGCTCAACTGCGAGCCACCCAGGCCCAACTGCGAGCTGCCCAGGCCCAATTGGATGGGGTGGAGACCCAACGGCCCAAACCCGCTGCCCTGAACCAGGCGGAAACTCGCATTCAGGCGGCCCAGGCGGCGGAACGGCAGGCCCAGGCCCGGGTGCAGGAAGCCCAGGCGGCTCGGGAGCAGGCCCAGCGGGAGCGGCAGCGGCTGGAGAATCTCTACGCCCAAGGGGCGATCGCCCGCCAGACTTTAGAGTCGGCCCAACTGGCTGAAACCCAGCGCCAGCAGGAACTAGAAACTGCTCGCCAACAGGTGGCGGTGGCCCAGGCTGACCTCCAGGCGGCCCGCGATGGGTTAACGGTGTTAAGGGCAGAACAACGGGATCCGGACTACTTAGTGGAGGTGTACCAGGCTCAAATTGCTGGTCTGGAAGCGGAATTGGCCAACCTCGCTGACGATGCCCGTCGCACCACCATTACTGCCCCGACGGCGGGCCAGGTCTTGCAGGTGATGGAACCCAGCGCCCGCTACGTAGCTGCCGGTACGCCCCTGCTGGCCCTAGGGAATCCGGGGGATTTGGAGCTGGTGATTGATATTCTCTCCACCGATGCGGTAAGAGTCTCTCCCCAAGACACGGTGCGGGTGGAGCGGTGGGGCGGCGATCAGATGCTCACAGCCACCGTGCGGCGGGTCGAGCCCTCCGCCTTTACCGAAGTTTCTGCCCTGGGGGTCGATGAACAGCGGGTGAATGTGATTGCCGACTTCGAAGATCCCAACATTCCCCTGGGGGATGGCTTTCGGGTGGAAGCCCAGATTGTCGTTTGGGAATCCCCAGATGTGCTCAAAATCCCCATTAGCGCCCTGTTTCGCTGCGATACGGACTGGTGTACTTTCGTCCATGAAGCCGGTCGGGCCCAGCAACGACGCCTGACCCTCGGCCCCCGCAGTGACTTTGAAGCCGTGGTCGAGTCGGGCCTGGCGGCTGGGGAACAGGTGGTACTCTACCCGGGCGATAAAATTGAGGCAGGGACTCGAATTACCGGGCGGTAGTCACCAAGTAGTAGGATGAGCAAAGCGAAGCGTGCCCGTGGTCTGCTCAAAGGCCAGAATTAATGGGCACGGGCAAGGGTCTCCCGACAAAAAGACGAATCTTTGAAGCCCGTGAACGACAGAGGCAGGCCATCCCTCAAACCTGTCGCGCCTCCAGTACCCCCTCCGCTTGGTGAGCAACCTGGCGCAGGGCATCGAGCAGCGGCTGGGGGGCCGAGGCCCACAGCCCCC
>DVEE01000271.1 GCA_015295885.1 Leptolyngbyaceae cyanobacterium M65_K2018_010 | reverse complement strand
CTGCATAATAACCCTCGTCAGGGTAGATAGGCGGCAAAGATCCGTCTATTTTTCACTTTGCTTGCAGCACAGGTTTACTACCCAGTGATATTTGAGATCGGTGCAGCGGAGTTCATTGGATGGTGCGAGGCCATCCCAAGCCTTTGCTGGACCGAGAGAAAGAAGTGATACGCCCGAAGCAATACCCCTACCCAACGCTGAAAACCTGACTCGACCTCCACTAGAGGCTCACGCAGTCTGACGCTGAACTGAACACGAGGCACCTAGGATCGAGCCGAAGCGGGGGCCAGGGTCGTTTGAATTTCCTGCCGTAAGCGGGCCAGGGTGGTTGAGGAATCCGTGGCTTGCAGAATGTCTGTCAGGGTAGCGCTGACCCCTTCTGGTCCCCAGGTGCACCCCCGTTCCAGATAGGTTTTTGCAGCTTTGCCCACGGTGTAAGACCCAAACCCCGCGGCACTTGCTTGGGCGGTCATGGCCCCCGCCAGGGCGGTAATGCCCGAAGCGCTATCGACCAAACTAAATAGGGCCGCGGTAGTTTTACCAGCCCCTAACAGCACACTCCCCACCTCGCTGAGCAGGAGGGTGCCCGAACTTTTCAAGATGGCCCGCCACAGCCGACTGGCTTCGTGGCTGGTGATGGGAAAGCCGTAAAGCTTAGCCAGGGTGCGAATCATCACCAAGTCGCTCAACAAGCCCCCTAGCAAATCCAGGCCGGCAATGGGGTTGAGGGCCACGGCCAGGGCTTTGTACTTGGCAAACTGCCAGATAATGGCATCGGCCTGTTGGCTGTGAACCTGGGAAATATAGCTGACCATCTCTGACTCGATGGAGCGAGCGCTGTGCAGGGCGTTGAGCGCCACCAGGGCAGCCCCATCCCGTTGCACCAGGGTAATTAGGGCATCGCGCAGGGGATCTATTTGCGGAGGCGGGGTTTCCCAATCTTGGCTGACCCGGCCATCGGGCCACTCCACCCGCACGGGCCAGGGGGCCGGGCTGGCGGCAATCATAATCACCTCATCCACCGTTAAGGGAGCGGGCAGGGCGGCGGTTGCGGCGAGGCTCTGGCGTAGGGCGCTAAGGCTGTCAAAAATGGCCTGCCGGTCTATGTCGGGGTACAGGTCAACCTTGTTAAACACCAACAGCAAGGGTTTTTGCAGGCGCTGCAATGTCACCAAGGCGTCGTACTCGGTGGCGGTAATATCCCCGGCCACCACGAACAAAATCAGGTCCGCCTGGTGGGCTACCGTTTGGGCCATGTCAGCCCGCACCTGCCCATCCACTTCATCCAGCCCGGGGGTATCGATCAGCTCAATTTGCCAGGGCACCCCCTCACTGTCTACCAGGTCTTCTGGCTGCCAGTAGACCGAGCGCGGCCAGCGAGTCACCCCATGCACCGGGCCAGTGTCCAGTACCACCTCGCCCAACAGGCCATTGATGACGGCGGACTTGCCCCGACTCACCAGACCAAACACTGCCACCCGTAGGCAGCGGGATTCTAGCTTGGCATTCAGGCTTTGCAGTTGCCCCAGGCCCGCTTCCAAGGCTCCATCGGGGGTCGCCGTCTCCCCAGGTTGACCCTGCAGGGCCGTGGCGTAGCGAGCCGCCGCCTGGTGGAGGGCAGCACGGGTGCGAGCGATCAGGGGCAAGGAGGAAGGCACAGGCTGAACCGGGTAAGGGGCAAAGGAGACTTCGCGGCAGTTTAGGCAGGAATGCTATTGGTGTCAACGGTCACGGGCTCTGGGTCAACGGTGGCCAGAGGGAGGGCCGGGCTAGCCAACTCTGGCAGGGGGCTGGGGCTGACCGCCGGCTTGAGGATATTGATTCCCTGCTGCACCAGGGTTTGGAGGAGGCTGAACTGCCGGTTTTGTTGAATAGCCGCTTGCAGCTGTTGGGCAATGGCCTCCCAGGACAGGGCATGGGTGGGCGTATCCGCCAGGGCGGCCGCTTCAAAGTAGTCGATTAAACTGAGGCCGGCCATGCGGGTCAGATAGGCGGCACTGAGGCCTTGTACCAGACCACCGGCCAGGTAGGTGGCAAAGTGACTTTTCAGCACCGCGGTCAGCGCCTGGGTGGCTAACTCCACCAGCCCCAGCTTGACGCTGAGGCTGGCCAGAGTGCCCGCCGCGGTTTTGGCTTCCTCCAGGGACAGGGTAAAGCCGTAGATTTTACCCAGGTCCATGATTAGTTGGCCATTAATGGCCACGGTGGCTAACACATCTAAAGTGGGGACAGGGTTGGCAAAGGCCGCTGCCGCCGCCACCCACTGGAGCTGATCAATCAAAGGCATAGCCCGCTGCCGCCGCACCCGGTTCAGGTCGCTCTGCACCTGCTGGTGCAGAACCTCGGCCTGGCGCAGGGTGTTGGCCGCCACCAGAGTCGCCGCCTGGGGCACTAGGGTATCCCCCAGGCAGGTGACTAAGGGTGCGATCGCCGGTTCCTGGGTTTCCCAAGTCTCTTCAACCGTGCCATCGGCCTGGTGACGGCGCACTTTCAGCGGCCGAGGGGCGGCACTCACCGGCACCCCGGCCACCGCCGCCGGTAGGGCCGCTAGCCGTTGCTGGATCTGGGTCAAGACCCTCTGTTGATCGGCCGGGCTATAGTGGTCCGCTTTGTTCAGGGCCAGTACTACTCCCTGGCCAGCCACCACCGCCTGCCGCAGCAGGGTCAAGGCCGAGTCCGTCAGGTCGCTATCGGTCACCCACAGCAGAGCCTCATGGCTCAGCCACTCGGGCTGGTCGGGCCGGTCGGGGGCCAGGGTGATTTCCTGGAAGCTGAGGGGTACCGCTAGGGGGTTGGCGGCCACCTCGCCCCTGAGAACCTCTATCAGCGTCGTTTTACCAGTACGGCGATCGCCCACCACGGCAATGCGGAGTTCCTGGCGGTCGAGGTCGGCCAGCAGGCGCTGACGCTGCTGTTCGTAGGATGTCTCCATCAGGGCGGCGGGCCCTGGGCTAGGCTCCTGGAGGGGGGCCGCTTCGGCCGCCAGGGTTGCAATTAACCCCTGCAGACGGGCGAGTTGGGCTTCTACCCGAGCCCGATCCACCACCGGCGGAGCAATGGGGCGGGCCGGAGCGGGGGCGCGATCGCGGCTGCGCCACCACCAAAGCCCCGTCCCCAGGGCCATGGCACTGAGCCAGGTCGAGCTATCAAACAGGCTAATGTGTACGGTTTCCAGCAGCCAGAGGGTGGCCGACAGACCTAGACCGCCCAGCAAAATCGGTCGCTTGAATGCCATACCCAGGTCCTTAAAATCCATACAGAGGCCTCCTGAACTCACCCAAGCAGGCCAGGGGTGCCGTTCAACGTTTCTCTATTGTGGCAGAGAGGCCACCCCCGCTCCAGGGGGGACTTCACACCCGCTAACATGGTAGATTCCGGCCATTGTGATGGGCCGCCGCCACCCCAGGGCCAGTGCTGTAAAATTAATCCGCCGCCGCTGAAATCAAGCTATGTCAACTACCATCCCCTCGGGCACCACCCTCCAGAATCGCTATCGAATTCTGCAACCGCTAGGGTATGGCGGTTTTGGCCGCACCTATCTGGCCGAGGACCTGGGCCGGTTCAACGAGCGCTGCGCTATTAAGGAGTTTGAGCCCCAGCAGGACAACGGCATGACCGAAAAGTCCTTACAGCTATTTCAGCGTGAGGCCACCATTCTCTACAACATTGATCATCCCCAGATTCCAAAATTCCAGGCCATTTTTGAGGAAAACCAGCGGTTATTTCTGGTCCAAGACTATATCGATGGCACCACCTATCGAGATCTGCTCAATCAACGGTTAGCCAAGGGCATGACCTTCTCGGAAGCGGAGGTGCGGCAGTTTTTACAGCAAATGTTGCCGGTGCTGGCCCACATTCACAGCAAGGGCATTATCCACCGCGATATTAGCCCCGATAACATCATGCAGCGCCACAGCGACCAGTTGCCCATTCTGATTGATTTTGGGGTGGTGAAGGAGGTCTTTACCCGCATTCAAATGACCGGCATGCCCACCCATGCAACCTCGGTGGGGAAGCTGGGTTACGCCCCTAGCGAACAAATTCAGTCCGGGCGGGCCTACCCCAGTAGCGACCTCTACGCCCTGGCGGTCACGGCCATCGTGCTGCTGACCGGTAAAGAGCCCCAAGATCTTTTTGACGACGTACACTTGACCTGGAACTGGCAACCCTACGCCAACGTCAGCCCTGGCCTAGCGGAGGTGCTGAACCGGGCGATTAGCTACCGCCCCGGCGATCGCTACCAATCGGTGAGCGAAATGGCCCAGGCCCTCGGGGCCGCTAGCCCCATCCAAACCGCTCCCCGACGACCGGCACCGCCGCCTTCCCAGGTCAAAACCGTGGCCGTGGGGCGACAGTACCAACCCACCCAGGTGGCCCCCGTCCCTCCAGCCTACGTGCCTGCCAACCGGATGCCCAGCCTGGCCCCAGAGCCCACCTCCATCTGGGAAAATCCTTGGGCGGTGGCAGTGATTGGCGGCAGCCTCGCGTTGCTGGCCGGGCTGGGGGGCTGGCTAGCGGTGAGTTTGCTCAACCGCCCCAGCCCGGAGAGTCCCCCCGTCCCGGAAATGACCCTTGAGCCCACCCTACCGGCCCCGGTGCCCTCCCCTTCGCCCTCGCCCCTGCCAACCCCGGAGGATAGACCGGTAGACTACAATCAAAACCTACGCCTTGGCCCTGGTCAAAACCGTACCGTATCCGGTTCCCTGCGCCAGAACGAAACGATCAATTACCAACTCACGGCGGAGGCTGGGCAGGTGCTGATGGCTCGCCTACGGGGTGAAGGAGTACTGCTAACGGTGTTAGACTCCCAGGGACGCCCCGTCGACCCCGCCGCGGAACGGGTCTTGAACTGGCAGGGTACGCTACCAACCAGTGGCAACTATGCGATTCAGCTCAGACCAGTGCAGGGCCTCACAGCCAGTGACTACGAGTTGGAAGTCAGCCTTAGCGCCCAGCCCCAACCCACTCCCGAGCCCTCTCCCACGGTAGAGCCTCCCCCGACCCCCAGTCCATCGCCCCCCGCCGTAATTAGGCCAGAGCCGACCCCGGAGCCCATTCCAGAGCCCACCATTATCGAGCAGCGAGTTCAGATTCCGGCGGGGCAAACGGGGGTTCAGGTATCGGGCCAGGTCAGCCCAGAACGCATCCGACGGTATGTGGTGAATGCCCAGGCTGGCCAGGTGCTAGCCCTAGACCTACCGAGGGTGACCGGACCCGTCACCCTCGATGTCAGGTTCCCTGGGGGGGCGCCCATTCCCGATGCCTCCAGGGTTCTCTCCTGGCAGGGGCAACTGCCCGAAAGCGGCGATTATCTGATCGATGTGAAGTCTCCCCGGTCCGCCGAATACACCCTGCGGCTGGTGGTGAACTAGAACCTGGTCCTCTACCGCTAGCCCCTGCCTGGGGCCGCGGATGTTGGGCCGCTGGACCCTAACCGCTGACTCTGACCGTCTCCACCCCCAATTTTTTGCACGCCATGGTTTCCCTCAATGCCCTCCTGGTGGCTGGCACCGATACCGACGTTGGTAAAACCGTCGTGACTAGCGCCCTTTTAGCCTACTGGCAACGGGTCTTCCCCCACCGATCGGTGGGGATTTTGAAGCCTTTGCAGGCCGGCGTTGGCGATCGCGAACTCTACCAGCGCCTCTTTTTCCCCGACCTAGACCTGGCGGCGATCTGCCCCCAATATTTTGAAGCTCCCTTAGCTCCTCCCCTGGCGGCAGCCCTAGAGCATCGAACCATTCATTTGACCCAGATTTGGCCCAGGCTAGAACAGTTGATGCAACACCATGCCTGGGTTCTAGTAGAGGGCCTCGGCGGCCTTGGGTCACCAGTCACGGCAGAACTGACCGTCGCGGCCCTGGCTGGAGCTTGGCGGTTGCCGGTAGTACTGGTGGTGCCGGTGAAGCTTGGGGCGATCGGCCAGGCCGTCGCCAACGTGGCCCTGGCCCGTCAGGAACATCTCGATCTGCGGGGCATTATTCTGAACTGCGTGCAACCCTGCACCCCAGAGTCCCTGGAACAGTGGGCTCCCGCCCCTCTGATTACGGCCCTGACCCAGGTACCCGTGCTAGGTACCCTGCCCTACCTGGAGGATTGCGAATCCCTTGTCGACCTAGCCCAAGCGGCGACGCACTTAGCTGTAGAAGCCATCTATCCAGTCCAGGGACAAGCCGCCTAACCGGGTCTATCCATCCTCCAGGCCCTGTGACACCCACCAGGCGGCGGGTTGCCTGAGCCCACCTACCCGGGGTCAAAGGTGACTCAGATCACTGGTGCCAGGTGAGCAAAGACAGGGGTTAGGGTCCGCGATCGCCGCCATGGCGGTTGAAGTCATGGCTAGAGCAAACCACCCCGCTCTAGTCCCCTTACCTTGACATCAAAAGAGCCCCCATGCAACTAACCTACCGTGGCATTCCCTACCAGAGGGAGTATCCAACCCTGGACTTGATCCCCCTACCCGAGCAGGGCCAATTTCTGGGCGCTCGGTTCAATCGTAACCACTGTCCAGGAGTACATCGGCCCGCCAACCCAGAACAATTGACCTATCGCGGGGTTAACTACCGTCGATAATGCCCCGCCCCGCTTGCCCCCACTTCCTTGAGAACCGACCCCTGGAACCCCAGGGGTTTTTTCTTGGGCCCTAAGGGCTAGGGGATCCGCGAAAGCTAGTTAGCGCAAAAGCAAAATTAATGCAAATCCTGTTGCCGTTTTGTAACAAATCTGTTACATTAATTTACATAAAGAAACAAACACCCCTAGGAGGGCTGCAATGTACACCACCACTCAGTTGGATAACGGCATTCTGAATAACTACGCCGTTGAGCCCCAGGTCTACCTGGCGACCTACCCTTCCCTATGGCAGCAACGGCGCTACGCCCTACAGGGCGCTGTAGCCACCCTCTTGGTTACCGGACTGATTTTGACGGCCTGCGCCGTCAGCTAAGCAGGAAATACTCAGTCCGTGGGCCCCTGCAGTGGCGGGGCGAAGGCATGAAATCAGGCTCTGGCCTTGCCAAACCCCTAGGTTGAGGGGAACCCCTCGGTGGCCGCCCCCCTTCAACTTTTCCCTTTCCAACCCCCTTCAACCTGCGTAATTAAGGATTTGACGATTATGTTTGCCCCTCTGGTTGTCCTGGTTCGCAACAGGCTAGGAACCCCAAAATTTAATCAAGTGCGAGGTCAGGCCATTGCCCTTCACTCCAAAGTCATTACCCGTTTCTGCAACCGCGTTGGGATTAGCAGTAAGGAGCGGCAGAGTCTGATTCGTTTAGCCCGCGACAACGGCAAGCGACTGGGCTTACTGGCCTAACCCGCCTAGCCAGAGGGACGATTTCCTATCCTGCCCAAATAGCGCCGGGCAAAGGTATGGGGGCGGGTGGACCGATTTACCCTGTGCTCTGTTCAGTCTAGCCGCGGCCTCGGGTCGTTCACGAAACCCTCAATTCACTACTGTGCTTCCGTGCTTCCCGTTTTTGCAGCAATTCGGGTGGGGCCGCTGCCCCCAGGGTAGCTTCCTGCCTGGGCAGGAAAGGCAGGCTGTTCAGTCAACCGGTGGGTCATCCAGGCTAACCCGCCAGCAGGCTGATGGTGCGTAGATCCCGTTTTGCGGTAGTGAGATCTGCGCTTTCTTGCCAATTCCCGACCCGATCTTCCGGAAAGCAGTCTCGGCTGCCCTTCTTGCATTCAGCCATGGCATAGACCAGCTGGACGGGCGGTGCGGGCGGAAGGGAATAAATCATAACGGTGTGCCCCGGCTTCAAATCTTGATAAAAAATTCATAGACGGGTTGGCTTGTTTATCCATCCCTTTATCAACTTCAAATGGGTGGCTGGTCATTCCGGATAGTTTGAGCTATCCATGGATAAAGATTTCTGAACCTAGGTTACGCCCAGGAGTTGTATCCATTCTCCGAGTTCCCACTGCTCAACCGGCTGCAGAATATTTCTTGCCACCGCTATCAATAGGCCATGACAGCCGGCGGGATTGCCATTAAGGGACAGGGTTAAGGCTCAGGCAGTTAGGCGGCCCCTTCCTACGCGGTCGGCAAAATCACCCCTCGGTAGAGATCTGCCATCGAGAGCGTCAACCCCATACTCTCCCCCGTCAGGGTATCTTCGGCTTGATAGACCACCGCATGCCATGCATTCGGGGGCGTTGGCGCGGCCCCCTTAGGGAGGAGTCAGGTTCTCGGTCCCGGATGAGTCTAATCTGTGAAGGGATTGGACGCATTGGCTGGCCCTTGCGGCCGGGGCAACCCCAGGGCTGTCAGCATCAGACTTTGCGCCACTGGCATTTGACCATAGGTAAAGCCTAGGGGAACAGGCTCACCCAGACGGGAGCGGAGGTCGGCAAAGGCGTAGGGACTGCCGTAGAGAATCAGCCCCCGCAACAAATCGGCGGCCAAGAGGGTCTCCACCCAGGCGATCGCTAAGGACGAAACCGTCGCCGAGCCCCGAAACGGATTGCCGCGGATAAACAACTGCACCAGGCTCGGCCTCAGGGCAGCGGCTTGGGGCCATTGCTGGCAGCCCTGGTGATCGATTAGCTTCAGCCGGTAGTGGTATTGCTCGGGCCAGGTCAAGGCCGGGGCCGTGCGCCCCAGGGCCGAGCAATCTATCACCTGATCAACCAGCACCAGGTTGTCGCCCGGCTGCATCGGGCGACAGGGCGGGACGGAGCCGACCACGGTCATCGAGTCTGCCACAACCCGGGCGGCCAGTTGTTGGGAGGCAGGCTGGGCCACCTGGTCGAACTGCACCGGCGGCGGCGGTACATGCTCCCAGGCATGGCAAGAGTCTGGCCGCCCTATCAGGCCAGCCCCCACCCGCTGCTTAGCCCGCCACAGCCGTTCTACGGAGGCTAGGATGCGCTCCGGACTCAGACGCCCGGTATTCACCGCTTCTACTACCGCCGCGATAGCGCCCTCGGGGTGGGGGGGCATCAGCAATACATCGGCACCTGCTTCGATGGCTAGTACGGCGGCTTCGTAGGGGCCGTAGCTGCGGGTGATGGCCCCCATGACCAGGGCGTCGGTAACAATCAACCCATCAAAGCCCATCTCCTGGCGCAGCAGGCCAGTCAGGGTGGGGGCCGACAGGGTGGCCGGGTAGCGCCCATCCAGGGCGGGAATATGCAGGTGGGCGGTCATCACCGCCTCGACTCCGGCGGCAATCGCCGCGGCAAAGGGCGGCAGTTCGATAGCCTTCAGACGAGCGAGATCCTGGGACAGGCGGGGTAATTCCAGGTGGGAGTCTAGGGCGGTATCGCCATGGCCGGGAAAGTGCTTGGCCGTGGTCAGGATATTATGACGCCGCGCCCCGCGTAGAAAAGCCTCAGTTAGGGCAGCCACCAGCTCTGGCCTATCGCCAAAGGCCCGCACATTAATCACCGGATTGAGGGGATTGTTGTTGACATCGACCACCGGGGCCAGCACCCAGTTGAGGCCAATGGCCAGGGCTTCCGCCGCCGTGACCGATCCCATCGCGGTGGCATAATCTAGGGCCTTAGATCGATCCTGCTGGGCGATCGCCGCCAGGGCCATAGGGGGCGGAAACCAGGTGGCGCCGCTAAAGCGCTGCCCTACCCCTTCCTCAATATCGGCAGCGATGAGCAGAGGAATTTTTGTCTGGGTTTGCAGATCTTGGGTTTTGAGCCCCACCTCGGCGGCACTCCCCCCCAGCAAAATCACGCCACCAATGCCCAGGTCGGTAATGTAGTGGGTGAGGGTCGCGCGATCCGCTTCCCAGGCCGGATAACGAATTTCATGGTCAAACAGATGCCCCGAGGCCCGCACGACCACCATCTGGGCCACCTGCTCGGCCAGGGAAAGGCCCTCCGGGGCCGGTAGCGCCGGGCTAACCAGGGTTCCAGTCACACCCGATCATCCTCGGCGGCGGGCAGGATCTCAATATCCAGGCTAGTGTCAGAGTCCAGGTCCGCGAACTCCTCCTGGTTCAGTTCCTTTTCCTCCCGCTCCCGGCTGAGCTGATTGATCAAGGACAATACCCGCGTACCCCGCTCTACGGACAGATCTTCCTTAAACAGGATCTCTGGGGTGCGGCGTAGACGCAGACGCTGCCCTAGCTCGCTGCGCACAAACCCCGTAGCCGCTTTGAGCCCAGCCATGGTTTCGGCCCTGGCCTCGTCGCTGCCGTAGATGCTGACAAAAATTTTGGCGTGCTGTAGGTCTCCCGAAACGTCTACATCGGTGATGCTGACCATGCCCGCCCCGACCCGATCATCCTTAATGCCGACCATGAGCATCTGGCTGACCTCGCGCTTGATTAAAGACGCCACCCGTTCTACTCGGCGACTATTAGCCATGGTCTTGTCCTCCTATCGTGATAGCTATGCTCCTTCAGCCTTGGATGGCCCAGGGCTGCCTCCACCTACGGGACCAAGCCGACCAGGTCTAAGCCGCACCTAACCCCAGCATGGCCCGCAGGGTAAACGTGAGAAAAATAAACCCCGCCACGGTGGCCCCAATCAAGGCGACGGCCGTAGTCGGTCGCTGGAACAGAGGCATCAAGGGCTGCACCGCATTGTAGAGAATCCCCAAGGTAAAGGAAATCAGGTAGCGGGGATAGCGAGCAACGTTATCAAAGAAATCTTTCATGGCTACAGAGGAACGAGTTCCTAAAGGGCTGGGGGCAACCATACGGACTGAACCCGAGTTACATCCTAACCTAGGACATCCAGCTAAGTAGGCGGGTGCCATGAAATAGAAGATGCGGGGGGGGGGGGGGGGGGGGGGGGCGGCCCCCCCCCCCGGCCTGGGGGCTTCCTCGTGAGCGGCTCGCCGTCGAAGCCTCAGCCGAAGGGCGCAGCCCCCAACTCCCCTGCTTACGATTCATTAGACCTGGCTAGTGAGCTGGGCTGAGGTTAACAAATCGGGGGATTCGACGTGGAGGGGAAACGGTAGGTATTACATTGGGAAGGTATCTTCCCTTCCCCAGATGGCCATGGTGAGTTCTTCGTCTACATCCCTCGCATCGGCTGTACCGGTCGATCGCATCCGCTACAACGATCAGGGATTGGTGCCCGCGATTGTGCAAGACTATCTGGATGGCACGGTGCTGATGCTGGCCTGGATGAATCGAGAGTCCCTCCAAAAAACCCTGGAGACCGGCGAAACCTGGTTTTGGAGTCGATCGCGCCAGGCCTTCTGGCACAAGGGAGCGACTTCAGGCCATCGGCAAAGGGTGCAATCTATTCGCTACGACTGCGACAGCGATGCCCTGCTGGTCACGGTAGAGCAAATCGGCGAGGTGGCCTGCCATACAGGGGAACGCAGTTGCTTCCATCAAATCGGCGAAGGTAAAGTTCCCCCCCCCGCCGATACCCTATCCCAGGTCTTTGCGGTGATTCGCGATCGCCAAGCTCACCCCCACCCCGACTCCTACACCTGTAAGCTCTTGGCGGACGGCGACAACAAAATTCTCAAGAAAATTGGCGAAGAAGCCGCCGAAGTGGTGATGGCCTGCAAGGATGATGACCCCGACGCGATCGCCGGAGAAGTGGCGGATTTGTTCTACCACAGCCTAGTTGCCCTAGCCCACCATGGGGTTGACCTGCAAGCGGTCTATCGCAAACTCCAGGACCGGCGCCGATGAGGGGGTAGGCCAGGGCAGGGGGGCTCGACTTTGGGATCGCCCTAACCTTCAACCCAGGGGTGATTTGGCCGGGATTCCCGGTAACCGCGGAAACTGATCGGGGGTGGGATTGACCTTAGTCAAGATCACATTGTGACGGGCGGCCTGGGTCAGGGGGGTAGTGATCGCTCTCACCTCCAGCAGGTCCCCCCCCAGGCGCGGGAGAATGCCCACCAGACGAGCTTCTTCCTCAGCTGACCACTGGCCTCGATAGAGAATGGCTTGACCGCCCAGTTTTACCAGCGGCAGGGCATACTCTGCACAGGTATTAGCCGAGCCAACTGCCCGGAGTAGGGCCAGGTCATAGGCTTCCCGATGCACTGGTTGATGGCCGACCTGCTCCGCTCGCTCTGGCAAAAAGCTGACATTTGCGATCCCCAAACGCTGACTCATCCGCTCAAGGGCCGCGATTTTTTTCCGCGTTGCGTCCATCAGGGCTACCCACCAGTGGTCAAATACCAGGGCCACCGGCAGGCCCGGGAATCCACCACCGGTGCCAATGTCCACCACTCGCAGGGATTCACCTGAGGCCATTGGCTCCCTTAGCCAGGGAGCCAGCCCCTGGAGCGAGTCCCACAGGTGTTTTTCCCAAAACTCCTCAGGACTGGTGATGCGGGTCAGGTTGACCTCCAGATTAGCCGCCAAAATAGCCGCATAGAGAGCCTGAAATTGCTGGGCCTGAGTTGGGGTAGGTTGCCACTGCAGGCTAGCTTGCCACTGCTCCGGTAAATCCGGCAGATCCATGGTTTGGACCATTACCAGGGCACCTCAGCCGGTGCGTTCTGGTAAACCGGCCTGAGCCGCCCATGGTCTAGGTGCCAGCAGCGATCGGCCAGATGGGCTAATTCATCGGCATCGTGGGAGACCACCAGCAATGTCCAGTGGCGTTTGAGCTGTTGCAACAGGCTGATAATTTGCTGCCGCATCGACCAGTCTAGCCCCGCCGTGGGTTCATCTAGCAGTAGCAGGTAGGGCTTACGAATTAGCTGCACCGCCAGGGCTAGGCGTCGTTGTTGTCCACCGCTGAGGGAATGGGGCAATGCCTCCAGGGCTAAATGGTCGAGTCCCACCGCCTGGAGAGCCTGGTCGATCTGGCTCCGTTCCAATTCAGGATGCCCTAGTCGCAGTTCCTCTAGAATGGTGTGACCACAAAAATGGCGTTCGGGAAACTGAAACACTAACCCGGCTAACTGTCGCAACGATTCTGGATCTAGGGCTTGGTCGCGCCATTGGATTTTACCCGCCGTAGGTTTAGCAAAACCTGCCATAAGTTCTAAAAGCGTACTTTTGCCTGAACCGCTAGGCCCATAGATAACTCCCAACTGTTGGGGCGCGAGCTCTAGGGAAACATCCCTAAGAATGGGGCTGGCGCTGGCCGGCGGGTGATAGGTAAGCTCGCGAAGTTGCAGCATTTAATGATTCAGAGTTTGACTGAGCGGCGTCAGAATTGGGATAGAGGAGCCCCCTTGGGCCAGTGTATCATCTGTAACATTAGGCTGAGAAAATGGCTTCAAGGGGCCCACAATCAGGTCAGGACATCTGCCAATTCCGAGTCATACAATTGTACGTATCGTTTCAGGTCGTCTTTTAGTTCCCCGTCAACTATGGCCTTTCCATCCTCACTCGCTCCCTTGGCCCAGCGCTCCCTGCGGCGATCGCGGCTGTTTCTAGTCGGACTGCTGGCCAGCACCCTGACCACAGGCTTGAGTAGCTTCGTGGCCCATCCGGCTTGGGCGGGAGATCCCTTTCGCCCCAACCAGCCCCATGCCATTGGTGATGCCACCGAGGCCGCCTTTAAAGCCGCCTTCTACGCCGGTGACTATCGCTCCGCTGCGACCTTGGTGAAGCAAGCGATCGCGGCGGAACCCAACGAACCCATGAACTATGCCATGGCCGCCGCCTTTGACTACCTGAATAAGGATTATGAGCAACTCGCTCGCCAGGCAAAGCGCACCCAGGAAACGGCGGCCGCCTTAAAGGCAACGGATCCGCTCCGGGGTCACCTGTACATGGCGGTCGGTATCTTCATGGAAGGGGCCTATGTGCTTCAAACCCAGGGCATTGCCAGGGGCACCCCAACCGCCCTGCGTATGTTGCAGCAAGTGTTTAGTGAGTTAGATGCGGCGGAAAAAATCGACCCCAACGATCCAGAACTCAGTCTGTTAAAGGGCTTTATGGATCTGCTGTTGGCGGTCAGCCTGCCCTTTTCCAATCCCGATCAGGCCATTGCCCGGCTCCAAAATGGCTATCCGGCCTACCTGTCGTACCGGGGCATTGCCATTGGCCTCAGGGATCTGAAGCGCTACGATGAGGCCTTGGCTGCGGTGGACCGGGCCCTTGCCGCAGCACCCAACAACCCCGATCTGATTTATTTGAAAGCTCAGATTCTCTTCCTTAAACAGGACTTTAACGCCAGTCTGCCCCTCTATGCCAGCGCCCTCACCTACGCCGACCAACTGCCTGGTAGCATAGTTCGGCAAATGCGCTTTGAGGAATGTTTGGCCCAGGGTAACGATGGCCCCACCTGTGCTGAGCGGTCAAACATTAACGCTGGATGAGGGTTATGCAGGTAGAGTTCCGAGAATGTGATTTCTTTAACCTTTGGATTTGGCTGAAGTTTGAGACTGTGCCCTCTAACTTAGAGCAGCAATACATTGATGAAGTCTTTTCCTCCTGGTTCTTTCTGGGGAAGCTAGGGGCCTATAACGCTGAAAATCTACAGGTCCAAGACACCGGGCTAGATATCAGCTACATGCCCTACGACCAAGGGCAGCTAGGTCAGAGTATGCTCTCGGTGATGCACAACATGGGGGAAGTCGAGTACGAAGGGCTATGGGCCCGTTGCTGGTTCGACCTGGGCACTAGCGATGCCCTGGCTTTGGATGTGCTGATTAATGCCCTGGAGCAATTTAGTCGCGAGTACGTGGTGATTGAAGCCTGCTATATCGGCGGCGAGAACTCCGATTGGCCCATTCCCGGCCACCGACGGCCCGAGTTTATTGGGGAAGAGGCTTAAACCGATCACGGGTATCAACGTAAGCCGGGACAGGATTGAGCATAAGGAATTCAGGACTCAGGCTTCGCCCTGAGAAGGCTCAGCCCGAAGGGAGCCAGGAGCCTTCTGAATTCTGAACGCTTCTTCCCAGGAGATTTGTCCTGCTTTAAGTCGGTACCCCCGATCACCACCTAGGGCAGGCTAGAGAATCATCCGCCGCTGCCCTCAACCGCTCCCGAACTATGGAGCCGAGGCGGCTTCCCGGGACATCCCATACCAGCTTTCCAGGGCTCTCTGCCCCGACCGCGTCGGCCGCATAAAATTCCTGACAGTCAGCGCCTCTGCCGCCTCAATGGTGCCCATCCCCATGGGCTCAGGCAGGCCGCTACCCGCGCCCTCTCCCCCAGCCCCAACCGACACCCTAGCGAAACATGCTGCTGACCGAGCTTTCCTCATGGATTCGCCAGATCGCTTCGCCGAGTAGGTTAGCCATCGACAGCACGGTCAGCTGTTCAAACTGACGGGCGGCGGTCATCGGAATCGTGTTGGTCACAATCACCTCCTCAAACAGACCGCTCGATAGGCGTTCGATCGCCGGCGGTGAAAAGACCGGGTGAGTGGCACAGGCGTAGACCTGACGAGCCCCCTCCTGCTTGAGCAGGCGAGCCCCTTCGCAAATGGTGCCGGCGGTGTCAATCATGTCATCTACCAAGACAGCGGTTTTGCCCCGCACATCGCCAATCACATTCATGACCTCAGCCACATTATGGGCTTGCCGACGCTTATCAATGATGGCCAGTGGTGCATCGTTCAACTTTTTGGCAAAGGCCCGGGCCCGCGCCACACCGCCCACGTCGGGGGAAACCACCACCAGATCTTCCAGGTTTTTGCGGGCAATGTAGTCGATCAACACGGGGGTGCCATAGACATGGTCGCAGGGAATATCAAAGTAGCCCTGAATCTGGGCTGAATGCAGGTCAATGGCCAGCACCCGACTCGCCCCTGCCTTAGTCATCAAATTAGCCACCAACTTGGCGGTGATGGACTCCCGCCCAGCGGTTTTGCGATCCGCTCGAGCATAGCCATAGTAGGGCAGGACAGCGGTGATCTGCCGGGCTGAAGCACGCCGACAGGCATCGATCATGATCAGCAACTCCATCAAGTGATCATTCACTGGATGGCAGGTAGGCTGAACCAGATAGACATCACAGCCCCGGATGGATTCTTGAATTTGGATATAAAGTTCGCCGTCAGCAAATCGCTTACGAACCATGGGCCCCAAATCGATGCCCAGGTAGCGAGCAACTTCTCGAGCGAGATCCACATTCGCCGAACCCGAGAAGAGCTTGAGGCGATTGTTATCCCCAATCGGGGGTATTGACGGGGTCTGAACCGGCAGGGTGGCAGAACGAATCACAGCAGGCCCTCTGAGCATGTTCACCTAGGAAATCCTATCATTCTGGAATCAAAACCTTCTGAGCATTTATTCTTATTGCCGCGACTTGCCGCGACCTAAGAAAAATCATCGACGCCTAAGATGATGTCCCTAGGAGCCATCTTACAATCAGCCAAAACCCAACGCTGGAGGTCTCAACAGCTCACCTAAGCAATAGTCCCTCACACCCCGTGCTGCCTCGCGATGTTAAAACCCACTGACAAAGATAGGCCCAAGGGCTCGGAAGGATGGCGGGGATAGACCAAAACCGTTACATCAAAAAGAAGACTTGAAAAACTGACCCAGACTAACTAAGCCAAGAAACTATTTAAGCCAAAATTAATTCTAAAAATTTTAGCCAAGGGTGAGGCCTCTGCGCTAGTTCAGCAGTCCACTTTCTTGCAGCCGCTGCCAGGCCTGGCGGAGGCGGAGTTGTTGAAGGGCCGCTACCCCCTGCAAGACCTTAAGTTCAGGCATAGTCGAGTCGAGTTGAGCGGCCTGATCTAAAGCCAGGTTGGCTTGGCGGGGTTGCCAGGCGTAGAGGTGGACAAAGCCCAGAAAGAGCCAATGGTAAATGTTTTCAGGGGTCAGGGTAGTCAGCCGCTTGAGGGTGGTGATCGCCCCTGGGGCATCCTGCTGCAGAACCTGGGCCATGACCTTGGTATAGAGCCACTGAGAGTTCTCCGGATCAGAGGCTAGGCGATGGTCCATGGCCACAATGGCCTGGGTTAAATAGTCCTGAACCGGGTCGTACTGGTTAATCCGACCCACCGTAGCAAAGATGGGATCCAGATCTCCGCGGACTAAACCCTGACTGAGCTGGTGCAGTTCGCCCACCAAATCAGGGGCTGGATGGGGGACGGGGGCTAGGTCAGCGGCAATGGTTAGGGTGGTCGGGGCTAGGTTCAGCGGTTGGCTTTGGCCAGTCTGGCGATCGACGTACTCGGCTTTGAGGCTGTAGGTGCCTGGGGCCAGGTCGACGGGTAACCGCATGCCTAGATGCTCGGTCACGGTGCAGGCCAGGGGCGTGGCCCTGGAATCCGGATCGGTTAGGAGTTGCCCCAGGCCGATGCCATGGTCATGGATCCAGCTTGTCCGGGCCTGAGTGGTCTCCGCCGGTTGCCAGCTCAGCACTAACAGACCATGTTGTAGAGCTTCCCAGGCGCCAGTAATGGCATAGGTGACGGGGACAGTCTGCCCCGGGGCGGCGGCCCTGGGCAGGGACAAAACAGCCAACTGGATGGTTTCAGTGGGCTCCGCCAGGGGCGTCACAGTGACAGCAGGCTGACGACGGCGATGCAGCGCCAATTCCGAACCATCGGGTAACGACCAGGTGCGGGTCACTTCAAACTCGGGGCTTTGGACTACCGCGTCAGAGAGAGCCTGCTTCGATTCAGTCGTTGGCCCCTGATCACCGGTTTTAGTCATCATCCAGGTGAGCGATCGCAGATCCAGGGGAACGGAGGCGGGGTTAAACCCCAGTTCGCGGCCAAACACCCGGAAGTCCCGGAGGGCTCCATAGAAATCAAAGGTGTGGGGGTTAATTTGAGCGGTGTTTGGCAAGACGCCTAGGGTTGAGCGCAGATAGGGATCCTGCTCCAGCACCGTCTCAATCACCGCGGCATGGGGCCAAGCCGGGCCCAGGTCCATGGAGCGCATCAGACGGCTAGGGGGCAAGGGGCCACCGGGCAACAGGGTAGCGACCATCAGGGCGGTCATTAACCCGGCTAGGAACCCGCGGAGCCAGCGACCAGCCCGCCCCGATAGGCAAGTTAACCCCCGCGCTAGGACCAGCACCAGGATGGGCACCGCCGGGGCAAAATGGCGAGGATCTTTATTCTGCAGCAGGGTCAACAGGCCATAGCTGCCTAGCAAAAAGCTCGACAGCCAGGCCCATTTGAGGAGAATAGAGGACCCCAGCCTCCCGCCGCGATCGCGGCGGTAAGCCTGGGCTAAGCCGGCCAGCCCGCCCAAGCTGCCCGTAACCAGCAGGGCATAGGTAATCAATCGGGGTAGCATGCGGGCGTAGTAGCTCAGGGCAGACCCACGACTACCGGGCACCACCTCGGCCGGAATCCAGCTGGCATTATTGCTCTGGCTATTCGTCAAAATCGTCAGCCAGTTGGTTTGTATCCACGGACCGCAAACCAGCACCATCGCGGCCGCCGCCACTGCCCATTGCAACCCGTGGGCCCAGCGAGGCGGTTTCAGCAACGACTCAACGGCAACCCACCCCAGGGGCACCAGCAAAAACATCACCGCCGTAGGCTTCGCCAGTATGGATCCACCTAGACAAATTCCAAACCCTAGGGCCCACCACCACCGTTCCTGGGGCCTAGCCCCGCGCCACCGGGTCAGGCAAGCAAAGGCCGCCACCACACAGACCACTAGCCCGAAATCGAGCAAATAATCTAACCGCAGGGCATAGAGCATAGGGACCAACAGGCTAAGTCCGGCCGCCCATAGTCCGGTTTGGCGGTCGAACAGGTATCGACCGAGTTCATAGAGCAAGGCCATAAGCAGCCCAGCAAACAGGGTGTTGACCAGAACGGCCTGCTCAAATCCCCGCCCTAGCAAGTTAAAGAGGGGTACCGTGGCCAGATAGACCAAGGGAGCCCGGTAGCCCGGTGATTGTCGCCAAAGGGTCGTCCACCAATCACCCTCCCCCCAGGCTGGATGCTGAAGCACTCGCCAAAAATTCAGGACCCGGGTTAGGTGTTCACCCTGGTCCCAAGCGGGGGGCGCCTGGTCGCTCAACATCCAAACCCCATCGGCGATCGCCACCACAAGCCAAAGCCCCACCAAAATTAGCCCATCACGACGCCGGGCAGCTTCCCTGGGCGGCAACCCTGTCCCGCCGCCGGCGGGGGTTGACATTGCCTCTGGGGAGGCGTAAGCGGATGAGGTCTGGCTATCCACGAGAGAAGGATCCGTTCGTCCTGAATCGGACATCAAAGACACCCTGGTGAGAACCTGTTACCAAAGTTAAACCGAGCCCCAACCCAGGACTGACCGACCGGCACTGCCCATCAGTGCACCTTAGCGGTGCTCTAGGATCAAAAGCGACTGCCAGCACATTCAATCATCCACGGAGCCGGGGGTAGGGAGGAATTATGTCATTTTGCCAGGGCTTTCACCATGTGGCCATCATCTGCCGCGACTATGCCCGCTCAAAACACTTCTACACCGAAATTTTAGGGTTTGAGGTGGTGGCCGAGACCTATCGGGCCGAGCGTCAATCCTACAAGCTGGATTTGCGGCTGGCCGATGGCAGCCAAATTGAACTCTTCTCCTTTCCCCATCCTCCCCAACGCCCTAGCCGCCCTGAAGCCTGCGGGTTAAGGCACCTGGCCCTGGCCGTCACCCACCTGGAAGCCGCCATCGCCCACCTGCAAGCCCACCACATAGCCACTGAGCCCATTCGCCGGGATGACCTGACCGGACGACGATTCACCTTTTTTCAGGATCCAGATCAATTGCCCCTGGAGCTCTACGAATGTTGAACCCGCCCCAGGCTCCCCATCCCCCGCACGGATGCCTAAAACTCATCGGCCAACCACTCCAGAGCCCGATCGCCCAAGGGCAGCGGAATCCTCACCGCTTTACCTAACCGAGGCCGTTCACGGGTTGTTGCTATCCACTGCCGAACGTAGTCGGCCTGGCCCCATTCGTTGAGGTAAAGGGCCACTTGGTCTAGGTGAGCCAGATAATCCCCCTCACTCAGGGGGAAAGAAGCCTGTTCCAGGTAACGCCACATCACCTGTAGACAGATCTGACCCTGGGTACGGCGCAACTGCAGGTCATAGGAATACCCCCACCTATGTTGCAGCATCGCCTGTAAGTCTCTGCCGGTCATGTCCTAGCCCCCTGGGGTTACCCGCCGTTTTTGATACATTTCTTCACGATACGCTCAACCGACTTGAAATCACCAATTTAAGCCTATTTTTCTGAAAAACAGATTTATTCACCCAAAATCAACACCTCTACCCCAAGTCTGGAGCAAACACCGCCTTTAGAACCATCTACACGTCGGTGAAGCCCACCAGGTCGAGGGTTTCTGTCGTCGAAAGAGAAAAATCAGGGTCGGTATTCCCAGGCCAGAGAAGAACCCAACCGATTCTGAGAACATCCTGGTGCAATAATACGATTGGTTAAGTTCTGAGCTTCCGCGGCTAAAGGCTTTGACCGCCTTTGACCGCTTGCCTGGGGAAGGTGGCTGGCTGGGTCGAGAATGCGGCTGACCTCTATCCCGCCGCCAAGGAAGTTTGAATAACAGCTGCTGATACATGCGAATGGGTACAACAGTTTGAATTATGACTCAAATTTCTGGAACCTCCGATGTCCCTGATTTGGGGCGTCGCCAATTCATGAATTTACTGACCTTTGGGGCCGCTACTGGCACTGTGCTAGGGATGCTGTACCCGGTGGTCAAATACTTTATTCCCCCCTCCAGTGGCGGCGGCGGCGGCGGGGTTACGGCTAAGAATGAACTGGGCAACGATGTGATTGCCAGCCAGTTCCTGCAGAGCCACAATCCCGGCGATCGCGTCCTGGTTCAAGGTCTTAAGGGTGACCCCACCTACCTGGTCGTGCAGGACAACGGCTCCTTAGAAAGCTATGGCATCAATTCCATCTGCACCCACCTAGGCTGTGTCGTGCCCTGGAATGCCAGCGAAAACAAGTTCATCTGCCCCTGTCACGGCTCCCAGTACGACGCTACCGGCAAGGTAGTACGAGGCCCCGCGCCCTTGTCCCTGGCCCTGGCCCATGCCGATGTTACTGAAGATGACAAGGTTTCCCTCAGTCCCTGGACTGAAACCGACTTCCGCACTGGCGAAAGCCCCTGGTGGGCCTAGGAGAGAGTTTTTCTCTGCCGGTGTCAATGACACACTCCATTGATATGACCTCTATACCTATGGCTGATTTTTTTTCATCGGTGAGTCGTTGGCGATCAGTAGCCACTATGCTGGCCACCGCTCTTCTTGTTTTAGCAGGGCTACTGGTGCAGCCCGAACCAGCGGCCGCTTACCCCTTCTGGGCTCAAGAAAACTACGCCACGCCCCGCGAAGCTACCGGGCGAATTGTCTGTGCCAATTGCCACCTGGCGGCTAAGCCCACCAAGGTAGAAGCCCCCCAGGCCGTGCTGCCCGACTCTGTCTTTAAGCTCAAGGTCGAAATTCCCTACGATCTCAACACCCAGCAGGTGCTAGGGGATGGCAGCAAGGGCGGGCTGAATGTGGGTGCGGTGGTCGTGCTCCCCGACGGCTTCAAGATTGCCCCCCCGGAGCGCATTCCCGAGGAGTTGAAGGAAGAGGTAGGCAGCACCTACTTCATGCCCTACAGCGAGACCCAGGAAAATATTGTTCTAGTGGGTCCGCTACCGGGTGAGCAATATCAGGAAATCGTTTTCCCCGTACTTTCTCCCGACCCCGCCGAGAACAAATCCGTGACCTTTGGCAAGTACCAAATCCATGTCGGCGGTAATCGGGGCCGGGGGCAAGTCTACCCCACCGGCCAAGCCAGTAACAATGCGGCTTACAATGCCTCCGTCAGTGGCACCGTCACCGACATTCAAGCTCAAGCTGGAGGTGGCTACGCTGTGACCATTTTGTCTACTACCGGGGAAAAGGTGGTGGACTCGATTCCTGCCGGTCCGGAACTGCTGGTGGCTGAGGGCGAAACCATTGAGGCTGGCAAACCACTTACTACCAACCCTAACGTGGGTGGGTTTGGTCAGGTCGATACGGAAATTGTGCTGCAAAGCCCTAACCGCATTAAGGGGCTAATTGCCTTTTTAGCGGCGGTGATGATTACCCAAATCATGCTAGTGCTGAAGAAGAAGCAGGTGGAGCGCGTACAGGCCGCCGAAATGACCTTCTAGGTGATTGACCACCCTTCAAGTTGAGGCTTTGGGGATGCGCTGGCATCCCCTTTTTTTGCGCTGGCAGTCCCCAGAGCGGTCAGGCCGGCCCTACTCCCCCCAGCCCCGGGGAAAAGACGGTTAGCTGGGCTAAGCCCACAGCCAAATCTGAAATTCAGGGTAGGGGACACCCAGCTCGGCAATTCCGTAAGCTACAATTGTTAAGACTTTTTGCATATTCGAAACTTATCTTGAGCTTCTGGCTATCGGGCGCTTGGGCATAGTTTCGACCCCCCTTTACTGTCGCCTAGGCTCAAATTTTAGTTATGACGCTCCCTATCCGCAACGTTGCGATTATCGCCCACGTCGATCACGGCAAAACCACCCTGGTAGATGCCCTGCTCAAGCAGTCTGGTATTTTTCGCGAAGGGGAAGAGGTGCCAGACTGTGTGATGGACTCTAATGATTTGGAGCGGGAGCGGGGCATTACGATTTTGTCTAAAAATACCGCCGTTCGTTACCAGGACACTCTGATCAACATCGTTGACCCCCCTGGCCACGCTGACTTTGGCGGTGAGGTTGAGCGGGTGCTAGGCATGGTCGATGGCTGCATTCTGATCGTGGATGCCAACGAAGGCCCTATGCCGCAGACCCGATTTGTGCTGAAAAAAGCCCTGGAAAAGGGCCTGCGCCCCATTGTGGTGATTAATAAGATCGACCGACCCCAGGCGGAACCCCACCAGGCGGTCGATAAGGTGCTGGATTTATTCCTGGAATTAGGTGCCGACGACGACCAATGCGAGTTTCCCTACCTCTTCGCTTCGGGCATGGCAGGCTTTGCCAAGCTTCACCTAGAGGACGATAGCGTGGATATGAAGCCGCTGTTTGAGTCCATTCTGGATCATGTGCCGCCACCGGTGGGGGATGTGGACAAGCCGCTCCAGTTGCAGGTAACCACCCTCGATTATTCCGAGTATCTGGGCCGGATTGTGATTGGCAAAATCCACAATGGCACAATTCAGTCGGGCCAACAGGCGGCCTTGATTAAGGAAGATGGCAGCCTAGTCAAGGCCAAAATCACCAAGCTCCTAGGCTTTGACGGGCTCCGCCGGATCGAGATTGAGCAGGCTTCGGCGGGGGAGATTGTGGCTGTGGCTGGGTTTAGCGATGCCAACATCGGTGAAACCATCACCTGCCCCAATAACCCCCAGGCGCTGCCTTTGATTAAGGTGGATGAGCCCACCTTGCAAATGACCTTCGTAGTCAATGACTCTCCCTTTGCAGGGCAGGAAGGGAGCTTTGTCACCTCGCGACAACTGCGCGATCGCTTGATGCGAGAACTCGAAACCAACGTAGCCCTGCGGGTAGAGCCTACCGATTCCCCGGATCGCTTTGCGGTATCGGGCCGGGGCGAACTGCATCTGGGCATTTTGATTGAAACCATGCGCCGGGAAGGCTACGAGTTTCAAGTGTCTCAACCCCAGGTGATCTACCGTGAAGTCAACGGCCAGCCCTGTGAACCCTTTGAACTGCTGATTTTGGATGTGCCAGAAGATGGCGTTGGTGGCTGTATGGAGCGGCTGGGTCAGCGCCGGGGAGAACTGCAAGATATGCGGGTGATGGGCGACGGACGAGCCACCCTGGAGTTTGTCATTCCGGCCCGGGGCCTAATCGGATTCCGGGGCGAGTTTATGCGCCTAACCCGGGGCGAAGGGATCATGAACCACAGCTTCCTGGACTACCGTCCCCTCTGTGGCGAAATTGATACCCGTCGGAATGGGGTCTTGATTGCCTTTGAAGAAGGGGTCGCCACCTTCTACGCCATGAAAAATGCCGAAGACCGCGGAATCTTTTTCATTACCCCAGGCACCCGAGTTTACAAGGGCATGATTGTTGGGGAACATAACCGTCCCCAGGATCTGGAACTCAACGTGTGTAAGACCAAACAACTCACCAACCATCGATCCGCCACCGGGGATGAACTGGTCCAACTGCAAACCCCCCAGGAAATGAGTTTGGAGCGGGCCCTGGAATACATCGGCCCCGATGAGCTGGTGGAAATTACCCCAGAGTCCATTCGCCTGCGGAAGGTTTCTAAGAAATTAGTGAAACGCTAGCAGGGGATCCCCGGAGTCATGTCAGGCTACCGGCTAAGCGCTGCCGGATCAGGGGGGGCTGCCGCTGGGGGTATAGGGTTGCCCCATGGAGCCTCTTTACCCTGGCCACTGGGGGGGCTGTATCAATATGCTCAGCGAGCGGATCCAGGCCGGATTTCTCCGTTTCATTGGCCCAGTTCGTAGGTATGATTCAGGCCAGGGATTCAGCTCAAGAGCTTGTCAGCATGGCACAAATTTTTATTTCAGCGGGTCACGGTGGCTATGAAGATGGGGTGATCGACCCCGGGGCCGTACTCCCTACCACCACAGAAGCCGCGGAAATGATGCAGGTGCGTGACCTCGTGGTGGTGGAACTGCGATCGCGGGGTTTTGCGGTATTACCGGTCCCCGATGACCTGAGTGCCGCCCAAACCCTGGCCTGGATTAATGCCCGCTGTCAGTCCACCGATGTGGCCCTAGAAATCCACGCGGGTGCCAACAGCGACCCAGGAGTACGGGGGTCGGCGGTTTTTCACATCGCCCAAAATGAAGTCCGCCGATCCCACGGGGAAATGGTGCTCCTGGCCCTGCGACGGCGGGTGCCCCAGTTGCCCAGCCGTGGAGTCAAACCGGATACGGACTCGCCCACCGGACAGTTACCTTTCACGCGGGTCTTGAAATGTCCTTCGCTGCTCATGGAAATCGGCTTTCTGAGCAACCCACAGGATCTGGCCCTGATTCAAAACCAGCGGCGGGATGTGGCCCTGGGCATTGCCGATGGGCTGACCTCCTGGAGCCGGGCAGTGGCCCCGCCGGTTGAGGCGAGTCGCACCAATGCGGCATCGACCTCGAGTTTTCCAGAAATTCGCATCAGCATCAACGGCGGCATCTATCCTGAAACCGGCATCATCGTTAATGGCAACTCCTACGTCCCCATCGACCTGGCTGATTTGCTCGGCGTCAACATCAGCAACGCCCCCAGTGTTTCGCGGGTGCGCTACGCCAATGTGGTCTATATCAAAGCCGTGGACCTGCGTAGCTATAACGTTTCGGTGAATTGGAACGCCGATACCCGCACGGTCATTCTGCGATCGGCCGCCGGGATGCGCTTTTGCCCTGGCTCCATGGATCGACTGATGGGCATGGGCAGCACCACCGAGGTCCAACTACTGATGTTCCTGAAAAGCCTGAACGAAGCCGCCATCAACACCTACCGGGATCTGCCCAAACTCTACCGCGAGGAAGCGGCGATTGAAGGAGTCAATCACGACATTGCCTTTTGCCAAA
Organism: Leptolyngbyaceae cyanobacterium M65_K2018_010; assembly: GCA_015295885.1. Lineage (GTDB taxonomy): Bacteria > Cyanobacteriota > Cyanobacteriia > Phormidesmidales > Phormidesmidaceae > Nodosilinea. The sequence goes on along the minus strand of DVEE01000271.1, from coordinate 2,834 downwards.
TGCTGGTGGAAACGAATTCTCTCTTCTTTGGCGGCAGCACCAATAACCCGGCCCAAAACAACTTTGGAGGGCTGGGTTCCCCCACCGGCGGCCCGGAAGGGGCGTCCTTCCCCACCGCTCGCATTGGCGTACGGGCCCAGATCCAGCACCTCAAAGCCTACGGCAGCTTAGAACCGCTGATTCAAAGCCAGGTGGATCCGCGCTTTCAGTTTGTACGCCGGGGCGTGGCTCCCCTGGTAGAACAGTTGACCGGGCGGTGGAACAACGATCCAGAGTACGGACGGAAAATTCTGGCCTTCATGAACCGGCTCTACGAATCGGCCGGGTTGCTCTAGGTGAACAGGCCCAGCAGCATCTCCCACAGCCCAGCGTTGTTTTCAGCCGCCTGAATAATATCGTCCCAGAGGGAAGGTGGAGCCTGAAGCAAAGTGTCGTGGGCGATAACCTCTGGCCAATTCAGCTTGCTGGGGTCAGCCCCAGCAATGCCCGCCGCCTTCATGACCGTCAAAAACTCCTCGGCAACAATGCCGTAGCCAATGGTAGTGGGGTGGATACAATCCAGACTAAACAACCCCCCTTGCAAACGAATGGCGTTGTTGGTATCTAACCGCAAGATGCTGGGTACGGGTTTCAGCTTAAGCAAAGGATGATCAGGCTGACCTCTGCGGCGATAGTACTCAATTAGGCGCAGGCCTGGGCTGTCAGAACTTCTGTTCCGCTTCACCGCCAATTCATCCAGAATAGCCCCAACATCAACCATGTGCCATTGCGGTCCCTGCTGGCCCACCGTGGAGCGAATCACCTGGTTAAACCCATCAATGCGCTGGTCAATTGCAATCACCTGCGCCTTAGTCAGGTGCCGTTGCTTGGGCGGATTGCCGAAGCTTTTAGCGTTGGCGAAGAAGGAACCGTAGTATTCAAAGTAGGTGCCGTCAAAGGCGCCCATACCTTTACTAATTGGCGGAATCGTCACATGGGGCACCGTGCCTACAAACACCTGGGTCGTAGCAGGAATCACCTTGGCAATGGCCGTAACCAGGGTCTTAAAATCCTGTTCAAATAGACCAAGGTGGGTTAGATTCCACTGGCGTCGAGCCACCGGGTCATTGATTTGACCACTTTGTTGCAGCTTTTCTACATCGGCGTCGGTCATATCCTTCACTTGCAGATCGATCACCGTCCCCAGACAGTCATTCGCCCCCAGCCACAGGATCAGCGTCTCCAGTTGTCCATCCTTTTGCACAACGGCCTTGAGGTTATCGATCTGGGTCCAACTGGCTTTGGAAGCATGAAAATTGGGGTTGAGCACCCGCTTAGCAGTCCGGTACATGGGAGCCGCGGGGAGGCCAAAGAAGTCATCCTCGATCCACCCTTCTTCCCGTTTGATGGTCTGATCGCAGTAGGCCGAGTTGATCGTAAAGCTATCCACTACCTTGAAGCCCCACACCGCCAGGTTGTGGTAACTCCCCCCGTAGGAGACTGGCCGCGAACCGGCGCCCCGCTCGTAGAGGTCTTCTACAGAATCAGCATACTGGTGAAGCAGGGCAGGGAAGCGAGCCACCCATTCCCAGGTATCAATCTCCTGGCCCAGGTATTGCTCCATAACGCGCAGGGCATCTTCCAGGTTGAGGGGTAAACCACTGCCAGGAAAGGTGGGAATGGGGAACTCGGTGGGCACTTTTAAGCCCAGGGATTTGGCCACTAGCGTCGGATAGGCCAGATCGGTACGGAGGATTGCACCACTTTGGAAGCCTTGGGTGAGGCTATCGCCAATGGCAACCAGTTTAGCCATAGGGGTTAGTTTCCTAAAACAACCTAGATCCAGTCCAACTCAGGGATGGGGTAAATGTCATCAATTGCTACATTGGCGTAGCAGACTGTAGCGCATCGTTACAGGTATGAGAGGCTAAAGGCTGGACTTCTTTTAAGTTGGATACAGGCCCCATGCAGGTTGACTGGCAAATCGTAAAGCCCTACGAAGACATCATTTATGAAAAGGCCGATGGCATCGCTAAAATCACCATCAATCGGCCCCATAGGCGCAATGCCTTTCGACCCAGAACCATTGCCGAGATGTACGAAGCCTTTACCAATGCCCGAGAAGACAGCCGCATTGGGGTGGTACTGCTGACTGGGGCTGGCCCCCATAGCGATGGTAAATATGCCTTTTGCTCTGGCGGTGACCAGAGCGTGCGGGGTCAGGGCGGCTACCTGGACGAGGCGGGAGTGCCCCGCCTCAACGTACTAGATTTGCAGCGGCTGATTCGCTCTCTACCCAAGGTGGTGATTGCCCTGGTGGCGGGCTATGCCATTGGCGGTGGCCATGTCCTTCATGTGGTGTGCGATCTAACCATTGCCGCTGACAATGCCATATTTGGCCAAACCGGCCCCAAGGTAGGCAGCTTTGATGGCGGGTTTGGGGCCAGCTACCTGGCCCGCAGTGTGGGCCAAAAAAAAGCCCGAGAAATTTGGTTTTTATGCCGTCAGTATAATGCTACCGAAGCCTTGGAAATGGGCTTGGTAAATTGTGTCGTTCCGGTAGCACAGTTGCAAGCAGAAGGAATTAAATGGGCACAAGAAATTTTAGAAAAGAGTCCCATTGCAATCCGCTGTCTCAAAGCTGCTTTGAATGCCGACTGTGATGGGCAAGCTGGTTTGCAAGAACTGGCTGGCAACGCTACTTTACTTTATTACATGACTGAAGAAGGCACTGAGGGCAAGCAAGCTTTCTTAGAAAAAAGAAAGCCAAATTTCCGTCAATATCCCTGGTTGCCTTGAATTTCATCGCGGTAAAATAGACAGAACCAGAAAATCAAGTCGTACCCTCGATAAGT
>DVEE01000203.1 GCA_015295885.1 Leptolyngbyaceae cyanobacterium M65_K2018_010 | reverse complement strand
TGGGTGAAATAAATCGGGTGGTCGGTAATACCCACCCCGATTTTGCCCGTGGGGTCCGCGAGGCCACTGAGTTGGGCGATTTTTGCGCTTTCTATGGTGCCCGCCGCTAACACCACGGCTTTGGCCTGGTAGCGGCGTTCTTGCTGGGCAATCAGGTCGTAGGCCACCACATGGGTGACCCGATTGCCCAGGGTTTCAACCCGGCTAACCGGATGATTCAGATTAATGGTGAGGTGTTGGTTACCCTGGGGACCGTAGGTGAGCATGGACTCGGTGAGTAGGTCGGCGGTAGAAAACATTCCCACCGGTACGGTACTGTTCTCTTGGTGGTTGGCGTACTGCACTGCCATAGGGGCATCAAAGGCAGTGAAATCGGTCAGTTGCTGCCGCAAAAATTGTTTTACTCGCCGCCGATAGGGGGTGGGCGGTAGAGGCACCCGATGCATCAGATCCTCGGCTCGCTGGTAACCGCCATCCTCCAGGTACCAGCGCAGGGTACGGGGCCAACGCTCCATTTCCCACCAGGCCATGCGGGGGATCAGCCCGCCCCAAAAAATCGACTTACCACCGAGGTTAAAGGCCTGGCCACCCTCAAACTGAGCCCCAAAGCCATTGGCAAAGTTTTGCACCTTGAACTGTTCATAGAGGGTCCAAACGTGTTTATCAAACTGCCCGATGCGGTGCTGCCGAGGCAGGTTAGCGGTATGGGTCGGAAACAGGTAACTCCCTGCTTCTAGGACCAGCACATCCAAGCCAAGATCGGACAGCTGATCGGCCAGGATGCCGCCGCCGATGCCAGACCCCACTACAATCACATCGTAGAGGCGGGTTTCGTCTAGATTGGGGGGAAAAAACTGCTGTTGAACATGGGCATTTTCGACCAACAGTTCAGTGGGTGGGGGAAAGGTGACCGTAGGGGCTTGATAGAGGTATTCGGCCCCCGCCTGGGGCTGGAGAAATAGATCGGGGCCATTCATCCAGTAGGTGCGTTCCAGCACAAACTTAAAGCTGAAGCCACCGTTGTAACGGGCGATGGGCAGCTCAAACCGCCAGCCTCCGTTCTCGTAAATACCGGGGATGTCCTTGGCCCAACCGTCGAGGTTGGTCCGCAGGGTGATCAGGCGATCCGGGCGGTAGGCCGTGGTATTAAAACGCAGAGTAAACATGGAGCTATCCTCGCGGGAGTCATAGTTTACTCCAGCGGCAATCGGCTTTTCTCCGGAAGGAGGATTGTGATTTAAAACACCCTAAGAGGTTGTTTGAAAAGCCAAAGAGGGTCTTAGATTACACCCAGGAGGTAGGCTAATATCCATCAAAACTCAGTGTTTTTGCGGGCTCTTGGCGGCAAACTATATTCGGGACAGCCCTTTTCAAACAACCCCTAAGGGAGATGGCTCTAGTGGCGTTTGAAACGAATACCCAGAAACAGGTCGTAGAGGAAGCTGAAAAAATCCTTCATCTGCAGCAAGCCCAGGGACTGGGGAGAACCCTTGGCATCTAATAGAGGGCGCATTACCTCGTAGGTGGGCTGGTACTTATACCAGGGTATGGAGGGCCAGAGATGGTGAACTAAATGGTAGTTTTGACCCATGATCAGAAGATTCAGAACGGGGCTGGGGTAAACCCTAGCATTCTTCCAGCGATCGCGCTCCTGAAAGGGGCGGTGGGGCAGGTAGTCAAAAAAAAGCCCTAGGGCAATACCAACCACCAGGGCGGGGGAGAACCAAAAGTTGAAAATGTAGCCTAAAAAATCAAATTTCCAGGCCGTAAATACCAACAGGCCCACCGCAAACCGACCCAGGAACCACTCCAGCAGCTCCCAGTTGCGCCAAAGCCGCCGTTTAAAGAAGTAAATTTCGTGGTAGAAAAAGCGGGCGGCAATCAACCACAGGGGCCCCCCCGTAGAGACAAAGTGGTCGGGGTCATTGTCCGGGTCGTTAACGTGGGCATGGTGCTGCAGGTGAACCCGGGTAAACACCGGAAAAGAAAAGCCCAGAATTAAGGCGCTACCGTGGCCTAGCAGGGCATTTACCAGCCGGTTACGGTGGGCAGAGTTGTGGGACGCATCGTGGATGACGGTCCCAGATAGGTGCAGGGACAGCACATTCATCAAAAACACGCACCAACCGGGCCAACCCCAGAGGAAGTAACCCGTCGTTGACAGGGTAATCAGCCCAGCGGAGGCCAAAAACATGAGAGTATTGGGACTCAATCCGCCCTCAGTTTTGAGTAACTCAGGGGGTACGGTTTTCCGTATCGTCAGGGGCTCAGCTGCCGCCGACATGTCGCATCGCTCCTACACCAGTATCTCCGGTAGTATACGTTACGACGCTGCGTTAATAAAGTTTTGTGACGGCGAATCCGCAGCTCAGGTTCCGCAGCCGTTGCCCCAAGGGGGTGAAGCGGGCCAAATTGAACCGTTGAAACCCTCTGCTCATGGGACGATGGG
>DVEE01000356.1 GCA_015295885.1 Leptolyngbyaceae cyanobacterium M65_K2018_010 | reverse complement strand
CCGCCGTGAACAAGACTAAGCCAGGCAGGGCCAGGTATTTCAGGTACTTTTGATAGGCGACGGTAGATTTCATGGGTATCGATACCTCTGCGGACTAAGACCGCTGAAAACGCAACGCTTCCACGGACTGGGCGGTGAGAAACAGGCCCAGGCCAATCAACGATAGGAACAGGACCAGCCCACTGGTATCGAAAATGCCCTCGGTAAAATCCGTAAAGTGTTGCAGCAAGGATAGGTGGCTGATCGCCTGGCCCAAGGCACCGGGTAATCCCTGGGCGATGGCATCGACTAACCACAGCAGCAGCACTAGGGCGAAGGTCAGGATCGCCGCCAGAACCGTGCTATCGGTCAAGGAGGAAATGAACATCCCCAGGGAAAGCACGCTGGCGGCCATCAGCACCAGGCCCAGGTGGGAGAGCCAAAAGCCTCCTGAACCGGCAGGCGGCGAGGCGGCCCCTAGGGCCACGGCCTGACAGACCATGAGCGGTAAAACCAGGCCGAGATAAAAGGTGAGAACGGCCAGCAGTTTACCCAGGGCCACGGCCCAGTTGGGTACTGGGGAAGTGGCTAGCAGTTCCAGGGTGCCCTGTTTACGCTCATCGGTGTAAAGCCCCATGGACAGCATGGGCAGCACAAATAGGGAGAGGGATCCTAACAGCCCAACGTAGGCTTTGTTAAACTCGTAGGCCACATCAAAGGGAGGCGCCGGAGGCAGCCCCATTTGAGTGGCTTGATCGGCCATGGCGGCCTGGGCAATAATGCCCTGGGGCCCCAGCAGGATGGCCACCAAGAAAAAACCGCCCAATAGCCAAAACACGGCGGCAATCACATAGGACAGCGGTGAGGTGAAATAGCTTTGGAGCTCGCGCCGGTAGATGGCCAGAATATTTTTGAAGGTGAGGGTCATAGGGCAAGGCTCTACTGGAAGGGGGAGGGATGAACGGGGCCAGGGGCATCAACGGAGCCCAAAGGGCCGGGTTCGATGGCTTCAGGGTCGGTTATCCCCGTAGGGTCAGGTTCTGAGGTGGTGAGGTTAAGGAACACATCCTCTAGGGTGGCCTGCTGACGGCGCAATTCGTGCAGTTCAAAGCCCCCATGGATGAGGGCCGCTGCAATCCTATTGCCTAAAGATCGATCGGCCTCGCCCTGCACCCTCAAGCGGGGGTGAGGTTCTGGCCCAGGGGCCTGATCCAAAATCTGAACCTGGCGTACGTTGGCCAGACTAGCCAGCAAGGCCTGGGCCCGACTGCTATCTCCCTGGATTTCGACTTCGTAGGTACTTTCCCCCGCCAGGCGAGCGGTCAGGTTGGCGGGGGTATCGGTGGCTACAATTTGTCCCCGATTAATGATGGTGACGCGATCGCAGGTCATGCTGACCTCCGGCAGGATGTGGGTAGACAGAATAATGGTGTGGTTGCCCGCCAGCCCCTTGATTAACTGGCGCACCTCATTAATCTGCCTTGGATCCAGACCCACCGTCGGTTCATCCAAAATAATCACCGGCGGATCGTGGATAATTGCCTGGGCAATGCCAACCCGCTGCCGGTAGCCCTTCGATAGCTTGCGAATGAGCACCTTGCGTTTGTCCAACAAGCCGCACCGTTCCATAGAAATATTCACTCGCCGTTGCCGTAGCCCGGCTGGTACGCCCTTAATTTGACCGACAAAGTGGAGGAAGCCTTCTACGGTCATATCCCGATACAAGGGCGGTGACTCGGGCAGGTAGCCAATCCGTTGCCGCACCGCCATGGAATTGGTGTGAACATCGTAGCCGGCAATCCGGGCCGTGCCCTCGGAGGCCGGTAAATAGCCGGCTAAAATCCGCATAGTGGTCGTTTTGCCAGCCCCGTTGGGGCCTAAAAACCCTAGAATCTCACCCGGTCGAGCCTCAAAGGTGACATCGCGAAGGGCGGAGGTGGTTCCGTAGGTTTTACTCAGGTGCTCAACTTCAATCATCGGTTCCGTTCACCAGAGCGAGGTAGGGTAATCCTGACAACAGTAGCGGTTATTTACTCTAATCAGCATCCGGGCAAATGGGAAGGGGGGATAGGGAATCGGTGGTGGCCTTTGGTGCTAGGGTAAAAATCCGCTACCCATGCTTGCTCAGGGGAATGACCATGGCCAAACCTGATCCCAATCGGGTCCTGCGGCAATTGCCGATCGCGGCGGGTATTGGGGGGGGCTGTTTACTCTTACTGAACCGTTTGCTCACCTCCGCTTTGACCGATGCCCAGGCCCGCTCCGATGTCATGGGAGTGATTTTAAGTGCCCTGCTGATTTTGACTGGGCTGCTCTGGCAACGGGTACAGCCGGTGCCGCCAGAGGCCGTGGTCTTGGCGGGGGAAGAGGGGTTTGAGCTGCAGGACAATCTTCCAGAGGTCGTTAAAACCGAGCTGGCCTGGGCCTCCCATTTACTCCTAACTAATACGGTTACGCGCACGCTGGTGGTCTATTGGCGGGGG
>DVEE01000352.1 GCA_015295885.1 Leptolyngbyaceae cyanobacterium M65_K2018_010 | reverse complement strand
GTTTCCACCGCAGGGGGGCGCTCAGGCGGTTGGAGACCCCAGCCCAGGGACATTAGCGATCAAAACTGGCAATCCGACGGGCTGCGCCAATGCTCTGCTGCCCAGGACCGTAGGTCAATTCCAGAGCCTGTTGGTCGGCATAGGCTTTGACGGCCTCACGGTAAACGCTGGGGTTGGTCGGTAGGGTGCGGCGCTGCCCATCGTAGTCAAAGGTGATGGCGTAGGTGACATCCTTCTGGAGTAGGGGATCGGTGCGCTTTTCATTGGATTCGCGCTGGCGCTCCTCCAGTTCATCGGCGCTGGGGCGAGGCGGCAGAGCCGGCCACCAGAGGCCTGCGTCATCGGGACCGGTGACGGCTCCTTCAGGACGCAGACCATTGCGATTTACCAGGGTGGTTGAGGCAAACTGTTCCTGGCGAATGGTTTGGGGGCGGTCAAAACTGCGGGCGTACTCTGCCTGCCAGGTGTAGGTGACGGTGGCGATGGCTTCGTAGGTACCGGTGGTAATCGCTTGGCCCGTAGCCGGGTAATTATCACATCCTCCGAGCAGGCCCAGGCTCAGGCCCAAGGTCACACCCCCCAGAGAACGGGGCAGGCGGGATGAAAACGCTAGCAATGCCATGGCCGACGACCCAGAAAATTACTGTTTTACAGATACCATTGGCCTGTCAGGAATGGCTACGGATCTGGTCCAGCCCATGGACTGGCCTGGGGTTAACACCGCCCTGGTATCGAGATACCCTAGCCAGTGGTTGCGCAAGGGATGATTGCGCAAGAGATGATAAAGTTCGGTCGCAACTTTCCTCAACCCCATGGGTTCCTGCTGATAATGGAGAGAATACTGGCAGGCTGTCCCCTGGGTTGGGGCATGCTAGCCATTATCCCCCTTAGGCCCGGCTCCTGAATGACTCAAGCCCCCCTCTCTCTGCATCAGACCTTTCAGCACTTGCCCCCCTTCGAACGCCTGCCGGAGGAGGCGTTACAGCAATTGTTGCAAGCCGCTCAGCCCTACAAGTATCGGCTTGGGCAACCCCTGCTGCGGCGAGAGGTGTTAACCCAGCAGGTGATTGTGTTGCTGGAAGGGCAGGTCCGGCTTTTGGGCTACGATCCCCGCAACTCACAGCCGGTTACCCTGCAGCGGTTAGGGCGGGGTGAACTGGTTGGGGCCATTAGTTTAATTCGGGGTCAGCCCTGTGAAACCGCGATCGCGTCCACGGAGGTGCTGGCACTCACCCTGCCCTCCTACCAATTTCTGCACTGCCTGGAGGACTATCCCGAGTTTGGGCATGAAATTCGCGATCAGATCTACTTGATTGAAGCCTTTGATCTACTCAGCCAGCACGCCCAGACCAGGGCCCTCGACCTGGGCGACTTGAAGGCCAAAGCTAGCATGGTCTGCGAGGCATCGGCCATTGTTACCCTACCCCATGGGCGTTGTAGCCTAAGTCATCTGGACCCCAGCCTAACTTGGATTCTCAGCGGCGGTACCCTGCTGAATGTGCCGGTGGGCTCTGTCTTGCCGGTGGATGCGACTACTACGGTCGAGGTGCTCAGCCCCCAGGGAGCCAGGCTGATTGGACTGACGCCAACGGTGCTGGCAGAGACCTTTCAGGTAGAAGCTGAGCCGCTCCTAGAGGCTCCGCCGGAACAGTCCTTGGCTATGGATACCATCCCCTATGCCAGCGAGGCCCAACTCACGGCGGGTGCTAGCAGCGGCACGCCCAATCCAGCCGAAAGCCGCGGCCAGACCTACCCCTTGGCCCGGGGGCGGGGCGACCTGGAAGGGGCCTTGGCCTGCTTTGATATGCTCAGCCAGTACTTTAAGATGCCCTTCCGCAAGGATGTGATTCGGCGCATTTTGGCGAATCAGCAAGAGCGGATGGGACAACTTTCCCTCTCCCTCTGCGGTTCTCTGAGCGAGATGATGGGCCTCAAGACCCAACTGGTGCGAGTCCCCGTGGGGGCCTTTAGTCGCCTCAATACGCCCTGCCTGATTCGCTGGCAAGAGAGCTTTGCGGTCGTCTATGAAACCTCAGAGCAAGCCTATATTCTCGGCGATCCAGAGGTGGGGCTAATCCGACGTACCCCCGAGAGCTTTGCCGCCGCCTGGGGCGACCAGGGGGAAGTATTGCTGCTAGAGCCCACTCGGGAAACCCCCCAGCAAAAGTTTGGCTTGCAGTGGTTTTGGCCCTCCATTCAAAAATATCGCTGGGTTTTGTTAGAGGTCTTTATTGCCTCCTTCTTTGTGCAGTTGTTTGGGTTGGCTAACCCGCTGATGGTGCAAATCATCATCGATAAGGTCATTGTGCAAAACAGCATCGACACGCTGCAGGTGTTGGGCATTTTCTTGGTGATTGTGGCGGTGTTTGAGGCCCTCCTGAGTAGTCTGCGCACCTACCTGTTTGTCGATACCACCAATCGCATTGACATGACCCTGGGCACGGAGATTATCGATCACCTGTTTCGCCTGCCCCTGCGCTACTTTGACCGTCGCCCTGTGGGAGAACTCTCCAGCCGTATTAACGAGCTGGAAAATATTCGCCAGTTTCTCACCGGCACGGCCCTGACCGTGGTGCTAGACGCGGTCTTCTCCGGGGTCTATATCGTGGTCATGTTTATCTACAGCTGGCTACTAACCCTGGTGGCCCTGGCTACGATTCCCTTATTTGTGCTGCTGACGGTGCTGGTGGCACCGATTGTGCGGCGCCAGCTGCGGGTGAAGGCGGAGCGTAACGCCGCTACCCAGGCCCTGCTAGTGGAGTCGCTGTCGGGTATTCAGACGGTGAAAGCCCAGAATATTGAACTGCGCACCCGTTGGAAGTGGCAGGAGCGCTACGCCGAATACGTCAGTGCTGGGTTCACCACCGTACTCACCTCGACTACGGCCAATTCGGCCAGCAACTTTTTGAATAAGCTATCGGCCCTGCTGGTGTTATGGGTGGGGGCTTATCTGGTGTTGAAGGGGCAACTGACCCTGGGCCAACTGATCGCTTTCCGGATTATTTCGGGCTATGTAACGGCCCCAATTTTGCGGTTGGCTCAACTCTGGCAGAATTTTCAGGAAACCGCCCTGTCCCTGGAACGCTTGTCGGACATTATTGACCATCCCCAGGAAACCGACGCCGAAGATGCCAACCAGATTCCCATGCCGGAGATTACCGGGCAGGTCACCTTTGAGAACGTCGCCTTCCGGTTTGCCCCTTCGGGGCCGATGCAGTTGGTGAATATTAATCTGGACTTTCCGGCTGGGGTGTTTATTGGTGTTGTGGGGCAGAGCGGGTCGGGCAAAAGTACGCTGATGAAGCTACTGCCCCGGCTCTATGAGGTGGAATCGGGCCGGATTTTGATTGACCACTACGATATCAGCAAGGTTGAACTGCATTCGCTGCGGCGGCAAATTGGCATTGTGCCCCAGGATAGTCTGCTGTTTGAGGGCACCATTCAGGACAATATTTCACTCACTAACCCCGATGCAGAGGCTAGCGCAATTATTGAGGCGGCTAAAATTGCCTGCTGCCATGACTTTATTATGGAGTTGCCCCTGGGCTATAACACCCGTGTGGGCGAACGGGGGGCAAACCTATCGGGGGGACAGCGGCAGCGCATTGCGATCGCCCGTACAATTCTGCAAAACCCGCGCTTGTTAATCCTGGATGAAGCCACTAGCGCCCTGGACTACGACACCGAGCACCAGGTTTCCATGAACTTGAAACAGTGGGCCCAGGGCCGTACGGTATTTTTTATTACCCATCGCCTCAACACCATCAAGCCGGCCGACCAGATCCTGGTAATGGACCAGGGTTCTGTAGTGGAACTGGGCAACCATGAAGAGTTGATGGCGCTCCAGGGGCGCTACTACACCCTCTTTCAACAACAGTCGAGTGGCCTAGGGGGATGATGGCAGCAGGCAGCAGGCTGGGGGGTGGGCTCGCCCTCCCCTACAGTAGGGAACCCGAATCAGTCTGCCGGGGGAGTCTCCCCCCTGGGTGGCCAGGGGCTATCCTCAACCCGTCCCTGGGTTCTGCCTGGCCCTACCCTCCCGAGCACTCCTACCCTGGCCTCACCCCCTTCCCACCCCGCTAAGGATTTGCCCCTATGGTTCGTATCCCTTCCTCTGCCCCTGGTCAGCCAGGCCAACCCCACCCTAACGGTGATGCGGTACTCTCTACCCAGCCCTCTCGCCAGGCCGAACGCTTCGACAAGCCGGTCATTCTGCGCCAGTCGCCCCGCTGGTCGCGGGCCGTAGTTTGGAGTATCGTCGGGGTAACCGTGGCCACCCTGGGCTGGGCCTGTTTGGCTAAATTTGAAGAAGCGGTACCGGCCCAGGGCAAGTTGGAACCCAAGGGCATGGTGCAGCCCGTGCAGGCTCCCGTGGGTGGTGTGGTGCAAGCGGTCTATGTGCAGGAAGGGCAGGCGGTGCAGGCGGGCGATCGGCTGTTAAGCTTCGACCCCCAAGCGACCCAAGCCCAATTGACCTCCCTGGAAACCATTCGTACTAAACTCCAGCAGGAAAATGCCTATTACCGGTCTCAACTGGCCGACCAAGGCGATGTAGCGATACCCGAGACCATGGCCCCCGGTATGGTCCAATTGACCAGCAACCGAGCCGCCCTGGTGGCCGAAAATGCTCTCTACCGCGCCCAGTTGGCTGGGGATGCCAATGGAGCCAGTTTGCCCCCTGCCCAGCGGGAACGGTTGCAGGCCGCCAATGCGGAACTCAACTCGCGGCTTAGCATTGCCCAATTGGAGGTCGATCAACTGCGGCGCCAACTGACCCAAACCCAGGCCCAGTTGGCCAATGCCCGGGAAGCCCTGCGGGTTAATCAGGATATTTTGGTGCGGATTGGGCCCCTGGCGGAAAAAGGAGCGATTGGGGAGGTGCCTTACCTACAGCAGGAGCAGGAGGTGAACAACCGGCAGACAGAGGTTAACCGCTTAGTGGAGGAAGTGCAGCGACTAGAGTTAGCCATCGTCCAGGCCCAGGAAAAGTTCAACAATACCCAGGTGGCCTCCCAGGATGACCTGCAGAAGCGCATTGCCGCCAACGACAATCAGATTGCCAATATTGATAGCCAGCTGACCAAAACCATCCTGGAAAACGACAAACGTCTGCAGGAAGTGGAGAGCCAAATTGCCCAACTGCAGCAGACCCTGCAATACCAGGAACTGAGCGCTCCGGTCAGCGGTAAGGTATTTAATCTGAAAGCCAATCAGCCAGGCTATGTGGCCAACTCCACCGAGCCGATTCTGGAAATTGTCCCCGCCGATGCCCTGGTGGCTCGGGTGTTTATTACCAACCGCGACATTGGCTTTGTGCAGGAAGGCATGCCCGTGGACGTGCGGATTGACTCCTTCCCCTACAGTGAGTTCGGCGATGTCAAGGGCACCCTCACCCACATTGGTTCCGATGCCCTACCCCCGGACGAGATCCATCCCCAGTACCGCTTTCCGGCCGATGTCACCCTGGAGGATCAGGTCATTGTGATTAACGGACAACCGGTGCAGTTGCAGTCGGGCATGTCTCTCAGCGCCAACATCAAAACCCGCCCCAAACGGGTGATCATGATCTTCTTTGATCTCTTCACCCGCAAAATCGATAGCCTCAGAACAGGGCGCTAGGGAAGCTGGGGCTAGCGCCGAGTCATCGTCCCGAACAAGAACTGTTGGGTGGGCTCAATGGCGACGCCGTTGATTCCGGCTTGGGCAAAAACGTAGTCCTTATTTTGCCAGAGCGGCACGTAGGGCACCTCGGTAGCCATCATGGTCTGGAGTTCGGCAATGATCTGCTGGCGTTGGGACGGGTCTTGCTCAGCCCGCTGTTGGGCAATCAGCTGATTGGCGGCAGTGCTGTAGAAAAAGGAACCATTGGCCTGGGAAGCTCCCTGTTCACAGCCCTGGGCCGCATTGCCCTGTTCACAGCCTAAAAAGGGTTGAATAAAAGTGTCAGGGTCATAAAAATCCGGATACCAGTTGGACAAAATAATCGGATAAATGCCCTTGCCAACATTCTGCCAAAGGGTGGCTCCTTCAGTATTTTGCACATTCACCGTCACTAACCCTGGCAGGGCAGTTTCAATGGACTCCTTTAGGGTGTTGGCGACAATACTGCGAATGGTGGAGGCCGAAGGATACCAGATTTCTAGGATGAGGGGGTTGGTTTCCGAAAACCCCGCCTCGGTAAGCAGGCTTTTGGCCTTAGTAAAATTGCCGTCACCGTAGGCTTCCTTAAACACGGGTTTAGACACCTCAAAGCTGGGGGGGATCAGGCTATACAAGGGTTCGGCCTGCCCCTGAAAGACCCGCTCGTTGAGCAGCGGTCGGTCTACCATAGCCGCGATCGCCTGACGCACCTTGAGGTCATTCAGGGGTTCGATTTTCTGGTTCAGGGACATGTAGTTAATCACGTTGGTCCCTGCCTGAATGACCTGCCAGCCGCCCCGATCCGCTTCCCGTTCGAGGCTGGCAATCTGCTCTGGATCGAGGGTCTGGTAGGCGATATCCAAAGCCCCGGTTCTAAAGGTGTTGTAGAGGTTGGCCGGACTGGTAAAAATTTGGATGTCAATGCCCGGGTTAGCCGGGGCCTCGCCCCAATAATTTTCGTTTACGTCCAGCTTGATGGCGTCGCTGGCAAAACTAGCCAGTTTATAGGGGCCGCTGCCAATGAAGCTATCGGGCTTAAATTGGCCCGTACCAATCTCGTAGCTAGCCGGGGAGATAGGCGTCATGCCCGAAAAACTGAGCAGAGCGGGGAATGCGGCAAAGGGAGTCTTGAGGGTGATGGTCAGTTCGTAATCTGCCGTAGCTTCGACGGACTGGATTTTATCGGATAGTAGGTAGGCGGGTCGGCCCCCGTTTTCCATAAACCGGCGAATGGAGAAGGCCATCACCTCGGCATTGAAGGGAGTGCCATCGTGGAGTGTGACATCCTGGCGCAGGGGAATCCTATAGATAAGGCCATCGGCACTGACCGTAGGCATCGCCGTCGCCAGTTGGGGAACGAGTTCGGTGGTGCCGGGCCTATAGGTATAGAGGCGATCGCCGAGGTTATAGAGCAGAATGCCTGGAAAGGTCTCGTAGGCATCGGCTGGGTCGAGGGTACGGGCGGTGAGGGTGGTACCGATGGTAATGCGGCCCTCCGCCTGGCCTGGGGTGGGGGTCTCGGTGCTAGGTTGATTGGGGCCGCCACACCCCAGAACCAACCCCAAACACAGACCAAATAACCCGACCCACTGCAGGGTACGCCGCCCCCATCGGGAACGACTCCAAGGGCTGAAGAGCCTAGACCGCAACCAAGACGCCAGAACAACCATAGTTTTTTCGACTGAACAAACCACCCCGATCCCAGGGCTCGGAGCCAGAATCAAGACTGGGATAGTTGTATCACCGAATCAGCACAAGTACCAGGCTGACCAGCAGTAAACCGATTAACGCTACCACGCCCCCATGACTACGCAGCCATAGGCGGAACCGATCGCCGGGGGAGAGGGGCGGCAGATCGGGGGATAGCGGCTGGTGAACCGAGCGATACAAGGTACAGGTCTGGGCCTGGGGGCGGTGGGGAAAATTGCAGGTGTTATCCGCATCGTACCGGCAGGTGGTACAAAGTGCCTCCTCTCCCGCCGCTCGATGCAAGGGAATGCCTGGATGCCCGTGGGCCTTCAGGGTGAGTTGGCAACGGGGGCACTGAATGGTGGTGGGCTCAATGGTGGCCTGGCAGCGCGGGCACGACAGCATGATTAACCCCTGAATCCTACCCGTATCCTAGCGTGTCGGCTGACTGCGGTCGTGGCAATCAGCCCCGAGAGCCAGAGCAAGCCCGCCATGGCCTCCGGGGCACTCACTTTCCCTGCTTTAAACTAGGGCCGACCTGCTTCGTAGCCAGCCGCATAGCCGCGGGTGTACTCGCGAGAGGCATTCGCCGGCAGGTTGTGGCTGCCAGCCACCGGGTCGTAGGTGCGGCCCGCCCGACCATCCTCTAGCCCGTGCTGGTAGCCTTCGTCGTAGTACTGTTGCAGCCCAGAGGGGTTGCCCGGGCGACCGGCTTCATAGCCATCGGCATAGCCGCGGGTGTAGGCGCGAGAGGCATCTGCCGGTAGGTTGCGGCTACCGCCCACCGGGTCGTAGGTGCGCCCGGCCTGAGCATCGGCCAGGCCGGCCTGGTAGCCGGTGTCGTAGTAGGAGATGGAAGGTGGCGTATTTCTGATTTTTAGGTAAGCCCCAGATACCCACCCCTCCTGTTGGGGATAGCCTGGGGTCATGGGAATAATCTTGTACCAACTGTCAGCCCCATCTCCATACTGGCCGGTAATGCGAACGACGGCGTCACGGTGGAGCACGTAGAGAACATCCCGATCCGTACCAGCCCCGCTGCGCACATTCAGCTCATTGGGAATCACGGTACCGTAGAGCTGGGCTTGGGCAATGAGCTGAGGGGAGGACAGGGTACTGGCTTGTACCATCGCCGCACCAGGCCACAGCCCTACTATCATTGCCAACGGCAAATATTTCAACATCATTCTCACCATTCTGAACTTGCAATAATCAAGACAAACCTTTGCCGCGTTAATCAGGCTTGCCTTAAAAAAAACACAGTTTGGATCTTACCGCAATCATTCACACACTCTAGATGGGAACTCATCTTTTTTTAAGTTTGCGATCGCACCGTTCAGACCAGATTCCCAAACCTTAATCAACTCCAACAACCACAAGAGTGAGAAAAGTAAGAAAGGTGTTATTTGCTGTCATGACCTCCTACAAGCCCCATTCCACAGGATTTTGACAGAATAAAAGCAATCATCTGATTGAGCGACTTGAGTGACCTAAAGTGGGATTAAACTGCAGGATAGGGGGCTAGGACAGAGGATTTTGTTACAATAAAACTCTCCTCTAAATCTTCTGAATCTATTGACGGGATGAACTGAGGATTGCTAATCTCGCCATTGTTCAATCCATGGCTGGGATTAGATGTAACATAGACTTTCTGGGAAATCGAGCTTAAAAGGAATTTTGCGCTTAGGTTTTGCACCCAAAAATTTGATTATCCGTGAGTAAATTGACCCTATGAAATGGCTGGTTACTGCGTTGTGGCTAGGTCTGTTGACGACGGCCTGTCAAAGTCCTGCTCCCGTGTCCCAAGAGCCTGAACCCTCAACCCCTGAACCCCCCGAAGTGGCCGTTCCAGGGCCGGTTGCCGAAGCTCAGCCGCCGGTTGCCGAACCTACTACTCCGGCAAATCCGGCTCCAACTTCAGCGACGCCGATTAAAACCGGCACCGTCCGGGCCGAGCCATCCCTACGTATCCATACCGCACCCGGGACGAATACTCCGGTCATCTATGCCGCCCCCAATGGCACCCGGCTCGAGATTTTTGCAGAAACAGCCATGGGGGATAGCACCTGGTATCAGGTCAGGAGCAACCTGTCCCAGGAGTTAGGCTGGGCCTATGGGGGCAATATTTCCGTCGATGGCCAGGCAGGACTATCGGAGGATCGCCCCACCACCACCCCAGCCGACCCCAGCCTAGGCTACCGAGAGGGTTACAGGCTGGGCTATCGAGATGGGCAGAACTTCAAAAAGTACAACTCCGGCTATAACCCCGATGCCGCGCTCCAGGCTGGTTCCGGCAACCCCGACCCAGCCTACGACCAGGCCTATCGCAGGGGGTTTTATGCCGGGTTCGAGGCGGGCTACAACGGCAAAACCTTTAATGACTCGCCCTAGCGCTGGCCGCTAAGCTGACCGGGGCGGTTGATTCCGCTTCCCTCATCGGGTCAGCCAAACCGAGCGGCAAGGGGAAAGTTTTCCCTGAGCCGGGTGCATCGCGAAGCTGAACTATTCGACTTGGAGAACCGTTC
>DVEE01000029.1 GCA_015295885.1 Leptolyngbyaceae cyanobacterium M65_K2018_010 | reverse complement strand
TTTCCTTCCTGTTTGTGGCGCCAGTGCTGTACTTTGTCCACGCCCTGATCGCGAGTTTTGGTAACTGGTTGTTTGTTACCCTGGGCGGTCGCATGGGATTCACCTTCTCCCAGGGCTTTATCGACTTTTTGCTGTTCAATAGCCTGGGTACCAAGGTGTGGTTGATTCCCGCCCTGGCCCCCATCTTTGTGGCTATCTACTATTTCACCTTCCGCATCCTCATCCACCAGCTCAATCTGTTAACCCCAGGCCGCGAAGAAGATATTGAAGTGGATGAAGCCACCGCCGCCATTACCGGCGATAAGGCTGAAATGGCTAAGGCGCTGGTTTTGGCCTTTGGCGGTCGCAGCAACATCAAAAACCTGGATGCCTGCATTACCCGTCTGCGCATCGAAGTAGAGGATATGGCTAAGGTCAACGTACCTCGGCTGAAGGCCTTGGGGGCTTCTGGGGTGGTCCAGGTGGGCCAAAATGCCCAGGCTATCTTTGGTCCCCGCTCCGATAACCTGAAAACCGATATGGCCGAATACCTCAACACCGCTGGCCCCGAAGCCGACGTCGTAGAGGTGCCCGCCGGAGGCTTTGTGGATGAAACCGCCCCCGACCTGGCTAAAATTCCCCCCGATCCCAAGGCCGGTGAAAAAGCCGCGGCCATGGTAGTTGCCCTGGGGGGTGCGGATAACATCCGTACCGTAGACCCGGTAGCCCTAACCCGCCTGCGGGTAGAGGTCACCAATGCCAGTCTGGTGGATGATGCGGCGCTCCAACAGGCTGGGGTACAGGGCTTAATGCGCTTGCAGGATAATGTGCTGCATCTGGTTACGGGCCTCAACGCTGAACAATACGCTGGGGAAATCAATCGGCGCGTTGGAACCAGGGTTTAAGAGGGCGTGATTCACTTCCCAGTCTTCTTCACCCGCGAGGTGGGCTGCTCGCCCATCCAAGGGCGGTGCCGCAGTACTGGTCAACCCATTGCGGAAACCGTCTCCATTGCCGAAACCGTCTGCAGCGATGATCGCAAAAATCCCGAGGGTTAGGCTATCTGGCGTGGCTCCGGTAATGGTATAGCTAATGCCCGGCCCAGGTGGGGGGTCAGGTGTCGGTGGCTATGACAGCCAGTGGGGACGCGGCACCTGTATCCGGGACGACACCCCAGTAAATGGCCCAGGGGAGTATCACAAAACCTAGGGCGATGGCAGCGGCCAGGATCGCGCTCAAGCCGTAGGCGATCGGTCGAATCCCGCTGTGCAAAGTCCCTAGGGATTGCAACCCACTCCAAAGGCCGTGGCGCAGGTGCAGGCCTAGCAGCAGCAGCACAACGCTGTACCCCAGGGTGTAGGGGAGTTTTTGGAAGACCTCCACCACCAGGCGAGCCAGGTCGCGGGCGGGTTCCCCATTCAGTTGAGCCGGGTAATAAGTGCCAAACTTAAAGGTCCATAGGTGGACGATCAGGAAGACCGCCAGCACCGTGCCGGTGAGGATCATGGTGCGTGAACTGAAGGACTGGTAGCTACTACCTCCCACAGACTGATACTGGCGATAGCCCTGGGGGCGAGCCCGGAGGCGTCCGACAAAAATCTCGAGGCCTACGGCTCCATGGAAGAGGACAGCGCCTACCAGCACTGCCTCAATGGCGTAGAGCAAAACCCCCCAATTTTCCAGATGGTGGGCGTAACTGTTGTAAGCCTCGGAGCCCGCAAAGAGCAGCAGGTTGCCCAGCATATGCACCAGTACAAAGATGGCCAGGCCTAAACCAGTGACCCCTGAAACCACCTTCTTGCCAATGGGAGAACGGTAGAAGCGCCACAGGGGAGAGGCAGGAGACGGAGGAGAGGGCTCCGGTGCTTTAAGCATATTAGTCATGGTTATGGGGGGATCAGGGGTCAGGCCAGGATCGGGGGCCAGGCGCCCACCGACCAATTCATAGTCTCTGCCCCGCCCCACCTCCACCTTTCCCCTCCTAGGAGAGGCCAATCACGTACTTTTTCCATTCTTGATGGACACCGCTATGGATTTGTCTGGTTACTTCAAAGTAGAGACTGCTGTGGGGCTTACGCGGTTGGCTAAACAGGGGCATGCTGGCTTCACGGGGGGTGCGGTTGCCTTTTTTCACATTACAGCGCACACAGGCGGTTACCATGTTTTCCCAACTATCGCCCCCACCCCGCGATCTCGGCAGCACATGGTCTAGGGTTAATCCATCGCCGCTATAGCCGCAGTACTGACAGGTGTGATTATCCCGTTGCAGTAGGTTGCGGCGAGTTAAGGGAATATCTTTATAGGGCACTCGAACGTAGTGCCGCAGACGAATAACCGTGGGCAGGGGAAAATCAGCGTAAACGACCTTGCCATTATGCTCAACCTGTTCGGCCTTGCCCTTGATAATGAGCACGATGGCCCGCCGCCAACTGGTAATATTGAGCGGTTCATAGGAGGCATTCAGCACCAGAACCTTACTCATTCCCGTTGATTGCGAATTCAAT
>DVEE01000468.1 GCA_015295885.1 Leptolyngbyaceae cyanobacterium M65_K2018_010 | reverse complement strand
CTCGAGGTGCTCCCCAATCCAGTCACCCGGGGCAAGACTGTCATTTTCAAGCCGAAGACTCCGGGAGAAGACCTGTACCGCCTGGTGTTTGAAACCGATGAGCGGGGTCGGGTGGTCCAATTTCGAGCTGGCCAGTTTCCCTCCGTCACCTGGCCCGAGGGTTGCCTGTAGGTCGCCTCAGCCAGCCATCGCCTCCAGGCTTTTGGGCACCGCTGCTGTCAGGACTTCGTGGCCCGTCTCAGTCACCAGAACATCGTCTTCAATGCGGATGCCAAGGCCCCGCCAACGGTCGTCAATTTGGGGTTGTCCTTCCACTGGCTCGTAGGTGGGGGAAATGTAAATGCCAGGCTCTACGGTGACCACATTGCCCACTTCAAAGGGTTTCCAGGTTTTATCGGGATTGCGCAAAATACCGGCATCGTGAACATCCAACCCTAGGAAATGGCCGGTGCCATGCATAAAGAAGGCTTTATGCTTCTTCTCCTCGATCAGGGTGTCCACATTGCCCTTCAAGAGACCTAGTTCGACCATGCCCTCGGTGAGGGTGCGCGTGGCGGCATCGTGGAACTCGTTGAAGGGAGCACCCGGCTGCACCGCCGCGATCGCCCGCTCCTGAGCGGCTAGTACCAATTCATAAAGAATCCGCTGCTCCTCGGTAAACTTGCCGCCCACCGGAAAGGTGCGGGTAATGTCAGCGTTGTAGTAATCGTAGGCGCAACCCGCATCAATCAACAGCAAATCTCCCTCTTCCATGCGCCGGTTATTCTCAATGTAGTGGAGGATGCAGGCATTCACCCCGGAGGCCACGATAGACGGATAGGCGGGGCCCTGGGCTCCCTCTAGACGGAAAATATGCTCCATCTCCGCCTGGATTTCGTACTCGTAGCGGCCAGGACGGGCAATTTCGCGGGCATAGTTATGGGCCTTGGCCGAGATAGCGATCGCCCTTCGCAGTAGCGCCAGTTCCTCTGGATCCTTAACCCGGCGCAAATGCTGCATCAGTAGAGTCGCATCCTCAATGGCCACTGGCCCAGTGCCCCGCTTGTGGTAGGTGGCGAGTAATTTCTGCCAGTGCTTCAGAATGGCCGTGTTCAGGGTTTGATTGTGGCCAAAGTGGTAGTAGAGGCGATCCGCCTTCTCCAGATACTGGGGTAGGTGTTCATCTAACTCGGCGATGGGGTAAACCGCATCGGCTCCATACTGTTCCTTGGCCTGCTCCACCCCAACCCGATACCCTGACCAGGTTTCCTTTTCCTGATCCTTGGGGCGCACAAACAGCACAAACCGATGCTCCTCGTGGTGGGGAGCCAAAACGGCCACCGCCTCGGGCTCATTAAAGCCGGTTAGGTAGTAAAAATTACTGTCTTGCCGAAAGGGATGCTCAACATCATGGTGCATGACCACGGTAGGGGCGCTGGCAAACACGGCCGTACCCTGGCCAATTAACTCCATGACACGCTGGCGACGCTGAGAATAGAGAGGCAACATAGATTCTAGGGAGAGAGATGGGGGAAACAAGGACCGCCTAGTTCCTTGATCGGGTTGCGCGGGTAGGGGCAAGCCCTAGGCCGGAGTCCCTAGGCAACGGGATACTGATACACCTGAATGCGCATACCCTGGGTGGGCAAGTCACTGGGTCGAATGGAGAGGGCCCCCGAGGGAGCACGGGTGATGGGGGTACCCTGCATCAGGGCCAGAAACTCGTCCACGGGTTTTAGTTCGCAGGTATCATCGGCGGCGCTGGTCAAAAAGTAGGTGGGGATCACCACCTTAGGTTTCAGCACCTGAATCGCCTGTACCGCCTCTGCCGGGGTATAGACGTAGGGGGTACCCCCAACCGGCACCAGCAGCACATCGGGGCGACCCAACAAAATTTGATCCTCAACCCGCAGGGGGGCCGCGGCTCCGCCCATATGAACAATGTTAATTCCGCCTTGAGTCCATTTCCAGATCACGTTGTTGCCAAAGCGACGTCCCCCCTCCCGATCGTGGGGGGTTAAAATGCCCTGAATCTTGAGGTTGGTAAAGTCATAGACCCCCGGCTCCGTCAGCACCTTGGGGTTCTCGGGAAGCTCATTGAGAAAGCCCTCATAAAACAGGCGGCTGCTGATCATGACAATGTCTGCCGGTACTGCCGGGGAAGGGAAGCCAGCGGTGCAGCCAATGCGACGAAAGGGGTTCACTAAGAGCCGATAGCCGCTGCCCGTAAAAAGGAATGCCGTTAAGCCAAGGCTGCGCAGGGTGACGCGATCGCTCTGGACTTGGGCGAAGGATCCGCGATGAAGAGCGCCTAGACCCATTGTCGTGACTAACCCTGAACTCCCATAGCTCAAAAATTTCCGCCGTTTCATCGTTAGTTTTGCACTCCCGCACTGCATAGGTCGCCCTAGATAGTTTAGTTTAGACCGGGCTCTTCCCAGCTAAGCAGGGAAGCTAGGACA
This sequence comes from Leptolyngbyaceae cyanobacterium M65_K2018_010, assembly GCA_015295885.1. GTDB lineage: Bacteria > Cyanobacteriota > Cyanobacteriia > Phormidesmidales > Phormidesmidaceae > Nodosilinea. The sequence goes on along the minus strand of DVEE01000468.1, from coordinate 7,441 downwards.
GTTTCATCCACTGGCAAAGAGAGGGGCTAGTCCGTAGGAATATGGTTGGAAAACACGTAAATACGCTGGGTTTCCAAGCTATCACACAGATCTGAGGGGCTGACATCCTCTGCGCTAGGGGGAGTGCTCCGGTGAAAGACTTGCCGATTGAGTCCCACTTGGAGGCCGCTGAAGGGGTCACTGCCGGCGGATACTAAAAAGGCCAACTGTTCAATATCAGGCCAGCTAGCCAGATTGTCTAAAACCGCGGCCAAGGCGATCAACCTGGGATGTTCACCATCGCAGTACCAGGTCCCCTCGACTTCCCTAGGACTGCCTAACCCCAAATGCACAATCTGGTGGGGTTGGCTAAACAGAGCCGATGCCACGGGCCTGGCTTCTTCCTGCAACAGTAATCCCTGGGTCTGGGCCAGGTGACGGAGCTTTTCGAGCTTTTGATAGCGGCTTTCCGCGGAGAGGGGGCCCGTACGCCAGTGAATCGCCACCGTCGCCAGGTAGGTCTGCACCATCAGATGCCCCAACTTTTGGGCCTTGGTGGTCAGGTAGTTGGAGTTGTAGGGGGTAGCCTCGATAATCAGAGGCACTCGGTCCACCATTTCCAGGCCGTACCCCTTGAGTCCAGCGATTTTGCGGGGGTTATTGGTAATTAAGCAAAACTGTTTAACGCCGATGTCATTGAGAATTTGGGCGCCTATGCCATAGTTGCGCTGGTCCACCGGCAAGCCCAGTTTTTCATTAGCCTCTACGGTGTCCAGCCCCAGATCTTGTAGGGAGTAGGCCTTCAGTTTGTTGATCAGGCCAATGCCGCGGCCTTCCTGGCGCAGGTACACGACCACCCCTCGTCCGGCCGACTCGATCATCTTAAGAGCTGCCTGGAGTTGCATCCGACAGTCGCACCGCAGAGAGCCAAAGGCGTCGCCGGTCAGGCATTCGGAGTGGACTCGCACCATCACCGTGCCCGCGGCAAAGGTAGCTGGATCACCCTTGACTAAGGCGACATGCTCCGAATGATCGAGCAGGTTGCGGTAGGCATAGATTTTGAACTGACCAAACTGGGTCGGCAGATCAGCCACGGCTTCCCGCTGGATAAATCGCTCATGCTGAAGCCGGTAACTAATTAAATCGGCGATACTGATTAGCTTTAGGCCGAAGGTTTTGGCGTAGTCGATCAGCTCGGGCAGGCGGGCCATGGACCCATCAGGGTTTTGAATTTCACAGATGACCCCGGCCGGGTACAGCCCCGCCAGACGAGCCAGATCGACTCCGGCTTCGGTGTGGCCGGCCCGCTTGAGTACCCCGCCCTGCTTGGCCCGCAGTGGGAAAATATGCCCTGGTCGACGCAGGTCACTAGGACGAGCATTGGGGTTAATCGCCACCTGAATGGTGCGGGCCCGGTCCTCAGCGGAAATCCCGGTTGTGACCCCCCAGGATGGAGCGGCGTCGATGCTAACCGTGAAGGCTGTTTGCTCGTTTTCATCCTCAAAGCTACTGGGGCTGACCATCAGCGGTAGATCCAACTGGTCGAGGCGCTCACCGGTCATCGCCAGACAAATGAGCCCCCTGGCCTCCACGGCCATGAAATTGATGATATCGGGGGTGGCAAACTGGGCCGCGCAGATCACATCCCCCTCATTCTCGCGATTTTCATCGTCTACCACGACAATGGCTCGCCCAGCGGCGAGGTCATGGAGGGCGGCTTCAATGGCATCAAACTGAAAATTGGGTGGGGACTGGGTGGCAGTTCCCTCAGAGGTGGCCTGGGGCATCCCCGGTATTGGGTCCAACACGGCGGCGGTCAACCTGTCTACAGTAATTGCTAGCCTAGCTAAAATTGAGACCGTTCGCGGCGGGTAAGTTGGTTTAGTATGACGTTGCCCAGGGTGAGCAGCTCCCTATTTTCTGTGGTATCTTTTGCCAGACTCAATTACTTTTGCAGGCCCCAATCCCTATGATTGACCCATCGACGGAAAAAGTGGCGGTAGGCATTGTTGGTGCATCGGGGTATGGCGGGGTGCAATTGGTGCGGTTGTTGACCCACCATCCGATGGCTGAACTGACCTACCTGGGTGGCGATAGCAGTGCCGGGCAACCCTACACTGATATTTATCCCCACCTCACGGCCCAGGTAGACCTAAAGGTTGAACCGGTTGATTTAGAGGTCATTGCCGATCGCTGTCAGGTGGTGTTTCTCTCCCTTCCCAATGGGCTAGCCTGCACCATGGTTCCCACCCTGCTGGAGAGAGGGTGCCGAGTCCTAGATTTGTCCGCTGATTATCGGTTTGAAAAGCTGGATACCTATGTTTCCTGGTACGGGGCAGAACGGCACGACCAGACGGTTGCCTCGGAGGCTGTCTATGGCCTGCCGGAGTTATTTCGCGATCGCCTGCGTCAGGCCCGCTTAGTAGGTTGCCCCGGCTGTTACCCGACCGCTAGCTTGCTAGGTATTGCGCCGCTCCTAAAGCAGGGGCTTGCCCAACCCCAAAGCTTAATTATCGATGCGAAATCGGGCACCTCTGGCGGCGGTCGGGTGGCCAAAACTGGCATGCTCTTGGCCGAGGCCAGCAATTCCCTGGGCGCCTACGGAGTGGCCCACCATCGCCATACCCCAGAAATTGAGCAAATCTGCAGCCACCTGGCCAGCCAGGAGGTGACCGTGCAGTTTACCCCCCATCTGATTCCCATGGTGCGGGGTATTTTATCCACCATCTACGCCACCCTCCGCGATCCGGGCCTGGTTCGGGAAGATCTATTGACTATTTACCAGGCCTTCTACCGTTCTTCCCCCTGGGTAACGGTGCTGCCAGCGGGGGTTTATCCCCAAACCAAATGGGCCTGGGGCACCAACCGGTGTTTCATTGGCCTAGAGACCGACCCCCGCACCGGACGGGTGATCGTCATGGCGGCTATTGACAACCTCATGAAAGGCCAAGCTTCCCAGGCCGTGCAGTGCTTTAATTTGATGTTGGGTCTAGAGGAGTCCCTAGGGCTACCCCAGGTGACTTTCTACCCCTAGGGTCATTGGGTCTTCAGGGGATGATCAGACCCCATCAAGGGCGGGACGGATCGATCCAGACCACTTGCCGCTCCTGGGCAGTTTTGTACCCACTGTACTCTTGCATGAGCCGACCGGCCTGGGCCGGGTCAAAATTTCGGCCAAACTCTGTTTTTAACTGGCTATTGGCCGCCTCCGCGGCCTTCACGGCCTGGCTCACCTGCTCTAGGCGTTGAGCCTGGGTGTGGATGTAGGGAACCAGTTGCCCCAGGGCCCCGAGGGCGGCGATGGATAATAGCCCATTCACCGCCAGTCGGGCACTGACCTCGATCAGGGGAGTATATTTCGCCAACCGCCGCTCTAGGGTTGGCCGCCGTCTTACACGACGGGCAGTTCGGGGGGTGGAGCTAGCCCCAAGGCGCAGCGGTGCAGGCATCGTCGAATTTTTCCTTCTCAGTGGAATTGAGTTTCAATAAGGATAATCGATTCTCCCCAGCTTTGAACCGATGGCTGGCCCTCTTTTCTCTGGTTTGCTGGATTGGCTAGGCACCTGAAAAATGTAATTGTTCTGTGAAGCTGATAACCCCGGAAGGAGGGAAGGCATACTAGCTTAAGCATTGGTTTGAAAAACTGCTGCCAGCCCGGGCTTAGGCCCCAAGGCAAGCCCGGTACCGGCGGTAGGGAGTAATGACCCCCGTCGGAGCGTGGAGGGCGCCGCCCGGGATCATCTTCAAACAGCCTATGGGATTATTTCAGTCCCTGCCCGCTACCCCGATTGGTTAAGGCCCCTGCAGAGGGCTGAGCTCATTGTTCTGATTGACTGAATCCCATGCCTCGGCGAATTTTCATCGGTGACATTCACGGCCACTACGACGGACTGAAGCAATTGTGGGAACTCTTGGCCCCCGATGCGGAGGATCAAATTTACTGCGTGGGCGACTTGATTGATCGGGGCCCTAACAGTGCCGCGGTGGTTGACTTTGTGCGTCACCATGCCACTAATTGTGTGCGGGGCAACCATGAACAATTGATTTTAGACGCCTTTGTTGATGGCAAGGTGAACCTTCCCACCCTGCACGGTTGGATCTACAGCGGTGGCCAGGCGACCTTAAGTAGCTATGGGGACTGTCCAGAAACGCTGGAAGACCACCTAACCTGGATCAAGCAACTGCCCCTCTACCTCGATCTGGGTGATCTATGGTTAGTCCATGCGGGGGTGAATCCGGCCCTACCCCTGGCCCAACAAACCAGCTACGAAATGTGCTGGATTCGAGAGACCTTCCATAGTAGCCCGACGCCGTTTTTCTCCGATAAGTTGATTATCACCGGCCATACCATTACCTTTACGTTACCCTCCGTGGAGCCAGGGCAACTGGCGGCAGGTTGCGGTTGGATTGATATTGATACCGGGGTTTACCATCCTCGCAGTGGGTGGTTGACCGCCCTGGATTGGGATCACCGGCAAGTGTACCAAGTCAATGTGTTCGACCGTCAACAGCGGATTCGCTCTTGGTCTGAGGCGGTCACCCAACTCGATCCGGCTTTGATTAAACCCCGCCTCCGCCCCGCTCCCAGCCGCGCTCTGGTGTAGGGGAAGCCGCGCTGTCTAGGGGGTCCAGGTTTCTTCCCGCTCCACATCAGGGGCCAGCAGCATGGGTTGTTCTGCCCCCGTGGCCACCCCATCAAAGCGCTCTGGTACCCCGGTCCAGTTAAAGTCGCTGAGCCGAAACCCTAGGAAGCCCGTCTCCTGTTGAGGGTTATAGCGCAGTAAAACCCCGTAGGCGCGGCGGCGGTACTCGATCACAAAGTTGGTTTCAATCACCTGCCGCTCATCAATGTTCCAGGAGGTCTGGAAGCCAACCAAAATGGGCCCGTAGATCTGTTGAATGATGCCGCCGGAGAGCGTATTTTGGTCGACCACGCGATCAAACAAAAATGGGGAGGGCTCGCCCCCCAGCAAACTGGTCGAAAACCCCAGGTTGAACTGGGTGAAATCGAAGAAGTCCCTGACCAGATGGCCCAGTTGACCGGCCAGGGAAACCCGGGCTTCCAGGACACTCTGGAGGGTGTTATTGCCGTAGTAGGTTGCCGTGCCTCTCACCCCGGCCGAGAGGCCCAGGGAGGGGACAATGGGGCGGGGCGAATAGCGCAACCCCTCTAGGGTAGTACTGGGTTTGGGCTGTCCCCGCCAGAGGACAAAACTCCGACTGAGATCGGCGGAACCCTGGGCCCGGGGCAGACTGGTTAAGCCAAAGGTCTCACCGGTAGGCAGGAGGGAGGCATCATCGGTGTTGGCGGTGACGTACTGGCCGGAAACCTGGTAGGTCAAGTTAATTTGACTATCGCCCAGGGGAATTACCGGTGACTCTAGCAAACCGCCAATGCTACTTTGCACGTCCTGAAAGCCTAGGGAGCCATTGAATAGGCGATCGCGGTAGGTGTATTCCAAATTTAGTCGGTGGGTGCCAATCAATTGCTGGGTGCGAAAACTGGCCCTCACCCGCTGCGTAAACTGGCTGAGGTCTAACCCCGGCAAACTGACCACCGCCGTGGCAGTGGTGCGTGGCCCAATCGGCCCGTTTAAACGGGCCACAAAGCCAAAATTCTCGGGGTCAAAAAAGCTCTCAGCATTATCTAACCAGCGAGAAATATAGAACTGAGGCACGATGGAGAACCGCCAGGGCCCCACCATAGGCACCCGCACCTCCCGTTCGATAAATAAGCCGCCGCGATCGAGGGCGTCGTAACCAATGCTAGTGGGCAGGGGGTTGAAGGCATCGTCGGGGAGTTGGCCCCGCTGCAGGGTGAAACAACGCCGAAAGACAGGAATGCTTAAGGTCTGGTCAAAGACCAGGCGGGGATGGTCGAAGCAGATGCGGTCCTGATCATCGGGCAGGGGAGTCAGGGTCACCTGGTTACTGCGCAGTTCTATCTCCGGTGGCGAGAAGGGATCGTTGGTAATCCGCACCTCAGTGGCATCCCAACCGGTGGCATCAAAGCTAATTTGGCTACTTTCAAACCGCAGGCGGCGCAAATCTTGCTGCTCGGCCCCAAACAGGAACTGCTGGGCATCGGTGGCTAGGGTGACCCCACCGGGGCTGGTGACCTCTGAAATGGTGCCGGCACCTTGCAGGCGGTAGTCAATGGGAGAGGTACTCGCTACCGGCACGGTAGTCGGCAAGCTAGCGGCAAAATCCTCGGCCAGACTGCGGAACTGCACCGCCCCGCGGGCATCGGTTAGGGTACCGGCCCCCTGCAGCAGGTTATAGATGACGGTCTCGGCCTGTAGAATCTGCTGATTGCGATTAAAAAACACATTGCCCTCGGCCCTCACCTGGCGATTTTCCAGGTTCACCCAGAGGCGATCGGCGGCTAGTTGACTATCACCGACTTGAACCAGCACATCCCCGGTGGCAAAAATAACCTGCCGTTGGGGTTCAAATTCCTGGCGATCGGCTCGTAGGATGAGGGCAGAGGCGCTGTAGAGTACAGCGCCCTCATCTAAGTTTTCTTCATCTAGGATTTCTTCCTCTGCGCTGTCTGCCTCGGCTGCCCCCGCCACTGTCCCAGGGGAAGGGCGCTCTCCTGGCCCTGGCTCAGCTCCTAGGGGAACCGCTGGACTTGAATTCCCTGAGTCAGTCCCAGCGGTGGGTACGGCTTTGTCCACCCAGCCCGAGGGAGGGGGGACAGGAGATCGCCCCGGGAACGGTGTCTGCTGGGCAACTAAAGGGGCACTGGGCCAAGAAACCTCTGGGGTGATGCCTGGCGGCTCAATAGCAGGGGGGAGAGGCAGCACAATCAGCGGCAGAGGCATACTTCATCAGTAAGCACAGCAAAAACAAAGCCCGACAAGCGGGCTTAGAACCTTGAGATGATCAGAACTCCGGATGAGTTCCTGGCCAACGTTAGCCGCCTTATTCCAGATCTTGCCGCCCAGGATTGCGGGAAGGGTCGCCACTTAAAAAGCCGAACACAAACAGGGCAACAAAAAAGGTCACCACCAGATAAACCACAATTTTTAGCGTCAGCATAGTTCAGGTCTCCAATCGGCAACTAACAACGGTGGGGCACAAGGGTTCGCCCATGGCGGTTGAGCGCATCGATCCAGCCATAGCCCCGAAGCTTGGGATGGAATTCAACTCTGGTCTATCATATCGCCAAATGTCCCCCCGCTGAAGCAGCCCTCAAAGATGCCGCAACAGCCATTTCCACAGGCTTCTCAACCAGCTTTCAAGGGTATACATGGTGCCATCTAGCCACCGGAGCACAACCACCAGGGGATGATCGACATAGTGCACTAGGGCGGCCTGGGTTTCTAGGGCATCCTGACCGGACCAGACCACGGGTTCAGGATTGGTGCTGGGCTGTGACACCGGTGGCCTGAATAGGGGGCGTTCAGCCTCGACGGGGAGCTGAAGCTGGGCTACGCCGGTGTCAGAGATGATGGTT
>DVEE01000234.1 GCA_015295885.1 Leptolyngbyaceae cyanobacterium M65_K2018_010 | reverse complement strand
GGTCTTTAGCATTCTGATCAACCACGCTAACCAACACGCCAACATCCTGCGGGGCAAGATTGATGAAATTTTGCTTTTAATTGCCCAACTTTCCGATCAGTGCTAAGGGACGTGCTCAAAAAAAAGTACCGACTCCTGACTTGAATCTGTCCCACCGACCCACCACCTCACCCACTCACGACCTATCCCCACCGGGATCTTATTTTCCCGCTGATCCCTAGGGTTTCACCACCACCGGAGTACCCACCTTAACCTGGTGGTAAAGGGCTTGAATATCCTGCTCCAGCATCCGCACACAGCCGTGGGACACCGCTTCGCCAATTAGGTTGGCTTGATTAGTGCCATGAATTCCAATGTGGTAAACGCCTTCGACCGCAAACCCAATCCACCTGCTACCGAGGGGATTCTCCGATCCTGGCCCCACCGCCTCCTTGGTGATGGGGTGCCGCCATACAGGGTTTTTACGCATGTCCTGAATGGAAAAATGGCCCACAGGGGTTTGCCAATCGGCCTGACCTACAGCCACGGGGGCTTTCATCACCACCTGATCGTTTTGGTAAAGAACCAACTGGCGCTGGCTGAGTTGCACCTCAATGCGGGTGTTAGCCGTGATTAAGGTTTCTGGAGCCTGGGTTATCAAGGTGGTGAGTCGGGTTAGCCGGGTGGCCTCAAACCGTTCGTCGAGTAGGCCATTGCTGGGGTTTCTGTAGTCATGCCAGGCACCGGCAGCCAGCAAGGCCGCTGCCCCATAGCAAACGATGACCAGACAGCGACGAATGGGAGACGGCTTTTCCATACCTTTACGGCCCTTCTTCCCTCTATTTTAGAATACCCACAGACCGGCTTCTGAGCCTCTTGCCTAAGGGGTTGGTTGGGGCTTGCTATCATGGATGGTCTAGTGTGAATCGGGTAACGCTGTGGCAGTAAAACCAGACTGGTTAAGGGTCAAGGCTCCCCAGTGGGAGCGGGTAGGGGCAGTCAAGGCGATTTTGCAAGACCTGGGTCTGAACACGGTCTGTGAAGAGGCCTCTTGCCCCAATATTGGGGAATGCTTTAAGGCAGGCACCGCCACCTTTTTAATCATGGGTCCGGCCTGTACTCGCGCCTGCCCCTACTGCGACATTGATTTTGAGAAGCAACCCAAGTCCCTAGATCCCACGGAGCCCTTGCGGCTCGCCGAGTCAGTGCGACGCATGGGGCTGAACCATGTGGTGATTACCTCCGTCAATCGGGATGACCTACCCGATGGCGGCGCCAGTCAGTTCGTCGCCTGCATCGAAGCGGTACGGGAAATTTCTCCCCACACGACCATTGAGGTCTTGATTCCGGACCTGTGCGGCCACTGGGAGGCCTTAGAAACCATTCTGGCGGCTCGGCCCCATGTGCTTAATCACAACACGGAAACCGTGCCTCGCCTCTACCGCCGGGTACGCCCCCAGGGTAACTATGGCCGTTCCCTGGAGCTGCTGCGCCGTACCCGTGATCTGGCACCCTGGGTTTATACCAAGTCTGGCCTGATGGCCGGGTTGGGCGAAACCGATGGGGAAATCCAGCAGGTGATGGACGATTTGCGGGCGGTTGACTGCGATATTTTGACCCTGGGGCAGTATCTTCAACCCAGCCCTAAACACCTGCCCGTTGTTGAGTTTGTCACCCCGGCCCAGTTTGAAACCTGGCGGCAGGTGGGCGAGGCTAAGGGGTTTTTGCAAGTGGTGTCATCGCCCCTGACCCGCAGTTCTTACCACGCCGAAGAAGTTCAACGGCTGATGGCCCAGTATCCCCGCTAGGGGATGCCCTGGGGCTAGGGTGGAGGAACCGCCTGTTGCTAGAGCTTGTCTATCCTTGCAGATGTTTCAAGAACGGGCACAAAGACTATGAAACCTTCCATCGGCATGGGTTTCGAGCCTGGCAGCGGGCGGGCTACTCTGGGGATCGGCTTGGGGATGACCCTATTACTCCTGGGCTCAACGGCCCTAGCTGCCTTAAGCCAGGAGCCACGTTCTTTGGGTCAGCCGAGGTTTGAGCTGGCCCAAACCAGCGATCGCACCCTGCAAACCCTCTTAAATCTGGTCAACGTCGAGCGCCAACGGGCCGGTCTGGCCCCCCTGGTGCTCAGTCCCCAGCTCACCACGGCGGCCCAGCGCCACGCCCAGGATATGGCCAATACGCGCCGCCTCAGCCACACTGGGTCGGATGGGTCAACCCTGCGATCGCGCATTGACGCCACCGGCTACCGCTGGACCAGCATTGGCGAGAACGTTGCCATGGGACAATCGACCCCGGAAGCGGTAATGGCCTCCTGGATGGCGAGCCCCGGCCACCGCCAGAATATTTTGAACCCCAACTTTACCCAGCTCGGGCTGGGGTATGCCCTGGGCGGAGGCCGCCCCTACTGGGTGCAGGTCTTTGCTAAACCCCGGTAAGGGACGTGCTCAAAATAAACGTACCGACTCCTGACTTGAATCTGTCCCACCGACCCACCCC
>DVEE01000420.1 GCA_015295885.1 Leptolyngbyaceae cyanobacterium M65_K2018_010 | reverse complement strand
TTCCGAGAGCGCCCCCTGGCATTGAGGGGTTGCTTCCGTCACCGCCAGCGGTCCGGTGCGAGTCACCAGGGTATCAGCTTTGGGCTGGCTAGCAGGATCTCCAAGGGCTACGTCCCTGGTTAAGCTGGCCGCGTAGGGGCGGCCTAGCCCCCCATCTGCAGGAGCAGTGGCTTCGGTGGTTCTAACGGCATCATCTACCAGGATGGAGTAAACAACGGTTCTGCCCTCTGACACAAAGGACCAGGCATTGTCGAGGATACCGTCGTTATTAATATCCACCCGGGTTTCATCGGGCAGGGTGTAGGGGTCTACCGGTTGACCAGCGTTCTGAACGCCACTGGTGGGCCCGCCCGTCAATAGCGATACCCGCCCGGTGTAGCCTGCAAACTCCCGAGTCGACAGCTTGGTGGACATCAAATCGTAGAGGATGTCGCTGGAGGGCAAACCGCTGGGAAAGCGCGGGTCTTGGCGAAACATGAATTCGACCTTGGCCTTGGCCCGGTCAATGGCCGGGGTGGCCGCATTGACAATCACCTTTTGCTCACGCTGGCTAATGGCCTGGTCGCTACGGCTAAAGGTGCGATAGGTCAGCGCCGTGACCGTAAGCACCACCATCAGCGTCAGCAATACCGTGGTTGGCAACACAAACCCCGCCCTGGCCATGCGTCGGGGCCGGCGGCTGAGCATGGTCAGGCGTAGCAGGTCGCTGACGAACCGCTTGATAGCGGCTTGGGGAAGCTGCCAGATTTTCTTAAACAGGTGACGATGCATGGTGATTAAGACCGATTAGCCAAACAACAAAACCAGAAACCCGGCCACAAACAACAAAAAGGCTTGTACAGCAAGCCTAACCGGCAAGGGGGCCAGCCGACCCTAGGATCACAACGGTAGATCCAAACAAAGTCCAGGCCAGCGCGGCCTAGCCCAGGATCTCGACTGCTTCAGGTTTGCGTGTGCTCTGCGGGTTTGTCCCAAAGGGCCTAACCGCGTCAATAGGGGTGACACCCAGGCAGACCCGGAGCTACCCACTAAAGTACCCAGCTATTGTAGCGGAGCGATCAAGAAGTTGTGAGTTACGGGGGGCAAACCGGTGAATACCACAACCCCGCTGGGTGACTCCGCCCCTTGAGGCTAGCAAAGATACCGACGACCGACAAGTGCCATTCATTACATCTTTTGATTGGTGGCTACGGAATTGTCGGCTTTGTGAAGGCTGAGGGAAGGGACCACCCCGCCCTGCGGGCACCCCTCCAGAGGAGGGGAGGGGGTGGGTTTGGCCTAGAAGGGTTGCGATCTAGCCCGTCGTTCCATTTCCTGGCGAATCGCCTGCATGGTTTCTACCAGGCTGGTTTCAAACAAGCTGTAAAACATGCCCTTAAATGGCCCCAGGTCGGCTTCGGCTGCGACCTGCTGAGACACCAGCAGTAACGGTTGGGGGCTGTGGTGGTTGGGGGCGGGGTCAATGCGCCAGTGGCCATACATGTAGTCTAAGTTCCCCTGCAACAGGCGAAAGCTGATTTGCTGGCGGTCAATTTCCAGGTTTTCGGTGCGTACGGTCGATTCCACCGTGGATAGCAGAATGCGGCGACGATCCACTTGCTCCACTACGGTGCGGTGGCCGTCGGTTTCGATTACCTGGCTTTGGGCCACGGTGGGTAAAAAGCGGTGAAAGTTGCCGTAGTCCGTTAAGACCGCCCAGGCCGTCGCGGCATCCACGGGGGTGGCTACCATAACACCGTACTGCCCCTTTTTGCCCTTGAGCAGCACCTTACGATCTTTGAGGGTCGCCCAGTCGGCGGCGGTTAGCTTGGCCAGGTAGGTTTCCACTGGGAGAACCTGACGCGATAATCGGGACATAATGCAGATCACCGGAGCATAAGCTAGTGTAACGTCCTTGATGCTGTGTAACCTATGATTCCTTTTGAAAAGGTGGAGACCGCCTACCAGGCCCTACCCAACCGGGTAAAGAGTTTGATGCTCAGCACCGTTAATGCCGATGGCACCCCCCTCGCCAGCTATGCGCCTTTCATTCGCGATCCTGACTACCGCCTCTATATTTTGACCAGTGGGCTTTCGGCCCATACCGAGAACCTGGGCCGCACCGGCCAGGCCAGTGTGCTGATGATTGAAGACGAAGCGGAAGCCCCCCAGGTGTTTGCCCGGCAGCGGCTGGCCTACGATTGCCAGGTGACGGTGGTGGCCCGGCAGAGCCCTGCCTGGGAGGCCCTGGCGGACCAATTTGAGCAGCGGTTTGGGGAGATTATCCAGATGCTACGCCAGTTGGAGGATTTTCAGATGTTTTGCCTGAGCCCGCTGGCGGGGCGGTTTGTGATGGGCTTTGGGGCGGCCTATGAGGTGGATGGGGAGGACTTGGGGCGGTTGCAGCAGGGGGCGGTGAGGGGGTGAAGGGAAGTAAGGGTGAAGGATGAAGGATGAAGGATGAAGGCAGAAGGAGGAAGGCAGCTCGCGAAGCGTCGCCGCAGGCGTT
>DVEE01000189.1 GCA_015295885.1 Leptolyngbyaceae cyanobacterium M65_K2018_010 | reverse complement strand
CCAGGGCAGGGATGGGGCGATCGCTGGAGCTGGGGAAGGGAACTCAATTAATCTACTCGATCAATCTAACTGATCGATTTGCTGCCGCAGGGCCTCCAGTTCAGCATCCACTTCGGCGCTTTCAGGGGCCGCCGTAGGGGCTTCCGCCGCTGGTAGTTGCTCGGTGGTGGTGCCACCGAGTTGCATTTGGGTCTTCATCGCCGCCAGTTCCAGGTCTACATCGCCCCCGGCCTCTAGGGAAGCAAACTGGCTCTCCAAATCGGCCCCGGCCAGCTCTGCCGCCGCCTGGGATTTGGCCTCCATCTGTAGCACCTTCTCTTCCATGCGCTCGAAGGCGGCCATGGCGCTGCTAGTATTCATACGACTGGTAGTATTTTGCAATTGCTCGTTGGCCTTGGCAGCGCTAGCCCTCGCCTTGAGCATATCCTTCTTGGTTTTGGCCTCCGATAGTTTGCTCTCTAGGCCAATGAGGTTGCGCTTCAGCTGATCCACCGTAGCGCTTTGGGAATCGAGTTGAGCCTTGAGCGCTACCGCTGTCTCCGCCTGGGTTTTCTTACGGAGCAGAGCCTGCCGGGCCAATTCCTCGTCCCCCTTTTGCAGAGCTAGTTGAGCCCGTTGCTGCCAGGTGTTGGCTTCATTCTGGGCCCGCTCGTACTGCTGTTGAACCCGCTTCTGACTGGCGATCGCACTCGCTACCGCCTGCCGCATCTGAACCAGGTCTTCCTGCATATCGACAATGGCCTGATCCAAAATCTTTTCTGGATCTTCCGCCGCACTCACCGCTGCATTCAAGTTTGAGCGAACCACCCGGCTAACGCGATCAAATAACCCCATGATGTGCTGTTTCCTTATGGTGTGGTGTTGCAACTGTCTTTTTTAGTTTACAGAAACTCTGGGCGATCGATGGCCAGGCGAGGGTGGGGAATATAGCAAAGCTCCGGCAGCCGCAACCACCGGAGCTGGTTTGAGCCAGGCCAAGCTAAGGACCTAGGAGCTTAGCAGTCGTAGTACAGCGCAAACTCGTAGGGGTGAGGCCGCAGCCGCATGGGGTTGACTTCATTGTCCAGCTTGTACTCAATCCAGTTGCTGATGAAGTCTTCGGTGAACACGCCGGTGGAGGTCAAAAATCCCTGGTCGGCTTCCAGCGCCTTCAAGGCATCCAGCAACGAACCGGGGGTAGAAGGAATCTTGGCCAGTTCCTCAGGGCTGAGGTCGTAGATATCCACATCCAGCGGATCACCGGGATCAATCTGGTTTTTGATGCCATCGAGGCCAGCGCAGAGCATGGCGGCAAAGGCCAGGTAGGGGTTAGAGGTGGCATCGGGGCAGCGGAACTCGAGCCGCTTGGCCTTAGGATTATCGCCGGAGAGCGGAATCCGCACCGAGGCAGAACGGTTCCCCTGGGAATAGGCCAGGTTCACCGGTGCCTCAAAGCCAGGCACCAATCGCTTGTAGGAGTTGGTGGTGGGGTTGGTAAAGGCCAGCAGGGCCGGGGCATGCTTGAGAATGCCACCGATGTACCACAGGGCGGTTTGGCTCAGCCCAGCATACCGGTCGCCGGCAAATAGAGGCTGACCATTACTCCAGATGGACTGGTGGGTGTGCATGCCAGAGCCATTGTCGTTAAACAGGGGCTTGGGCATGAAGGTGACGGTTTTGCCCCACTTTCTAGCGACGTTCTTGATGCAGTACTTATAGATCATCAGCCAGTCGGCCGCCTGGATCAGCTCGCCAAAGCGAATGCCCAGCTCGCACTGGCCACCGGTGGCTACCTCGTGGTGGTGTTTCTCGATCGGAACCCCTAGTTTGGCCATGGTCAACAGCATTTCGCTGCGCATGTCCTGGGAGGTATCGGTGGGCGCTACCGGAAAGTAGCCCTCTTTGTAGCGAGGCTTATAGGCCAGGTTGCCGCCGGGCTCTTCCTTGCCGGTATTCCAACGGCCCTCAACGCTATCCACGTAGTAATAGGAGGAATGCTCGTTCTGGTCGAAGCGCACATCATCAAAGATGAAGAACTCGGCCTCTGGCCCGAAGAAGGCGGTGTCGCCAATGCCGGTGGATTTCAGGTAGTTAATGGCCTTGGTTGCAATGGCACGAGGGCACCGTTCGTACAATTCCCCGGTGCGGGGCTCCTTGATGGTGCAGATCATACTCAGGGTGGGTTCCGCCATGAAGGGGTCAATCCAGGCGGTGTCAGGATCGGGCACCATCGACATATCGGACTCGTTAATGGCCTTCCAGCCGCGGATGCTGGAACCATCAAACGCCACCCCATCGCTGAAGCTGCTTTCATCAATTTGGCTCTTATGCACAGTGAGGTGCTGCCAGATACCCGGCAAATCAATGAATTTCAGATCAATTAACTCAATCCCTTCATCCTCAATTTTTCTTAGGATGTCTGCTGGGGTTGCCATGAACTACTCCTTAACCTCTACAAGCGGTGCAATGATTTTAGAAATCGGTGCCATCAACCCCTTAAGCGACGCCCAGTGGTAATAGTGCAATCTACCCACGGTCAGTGAAGACAAACTGCCTCAGCCCAACCCACCCCAGAACGTGAACTTCTACGGCTGAGCCTAAGCGCACCACGTTAGCAGGGTAGTTTTGACGACATCGATTCATCTGAATAATCCTAGAAACAGGGGTTCGCTTGTTTTGTATCAGCTATTACTTTTTGTCAGGAAATCCCCACAAAGTAGCCTGCGCCCGGCCCCATCGGGAGGGGTGAGCTGGGCGAGGGCCTGAATTATGAGTCCAAAGTTATCAGTCCAACGCGGTATCCCCCCAAACTGGCTACCACCCTGGGGGCACCTCAGGAACTAAGGCCGGGAAGAGCTTTGGAGGAATAGGGGGCAGCGGCTGGGGGGATCCATCCCAACCGGGGGGTAAGGGGCGGGTTGCAGAGTGTGTATTTCTGTAACAATTTACTCATAAAGGCCCTTGTCCAAGGGTTTCAGGCGGCTTAGGGGCAGAACCCCCGTGGTAAACTTTCACCTGAACTCAGTTGCCCTAGGGCTGTACCACGAGTCATCCCGAAAGGGCCAAGCTGAAGCCACTATTGCTGTTTGTCAAGTGAGAGTTGGGAGATACCATTCATGCGGGATGCCGTAACCACGCTGATCAGGACCTATGACAACACCGGGCGCTATCTCGATCAAAACGCCCTGAACTCCATCAAGTCCTATTTCGATAGTGGCCTGGATCGGGTGAAGGCAGCAGCGGTAATTAGTGCCAATGCTTCAGAAATTGTTAAAGCCGCGGGCTCACAACTCTTTGAACAGGTGCCTGAGCTGATTCGACCCGGCGGAAACGCTTACACGACCCGCCGCTATGCCGCCTGTCTGCGAGACATGGACTACTATCTGCGCTACGGCAGTTATGCCCTGGTGGCCGGCAATTCCGATGTCCTCGATGAACGGGTGCTGACAGGGCTCAGGGAAACCTACAACTCCTTAGGCGTACCGATCGGATCGACGGTGATTGGCATCCAAATCATGAAGGAAATCGTCAAGGCCAAGGTGGCAGAGGCCGGCGTTACCGATGCCTCGGTGGTTGAAGCTCCCTTTGATTACATGAGCCGCGAGTTGAGTGAGTTAAGCGTCTAGGCTGGGGTATTCACGAACCCGTCGTCAGCGGCTGTCATTCCCGGTTCTGCAAGCATCCAGCCTGGCCCATTGCGTCGGCGTAGATTTGCCGATGCAGGCCTGACAAGCTGTTCAGGCTCCCCGTGGATCCTGTGGGTCGGATCTGGCTGGACTCGTTGAACTCCTCGTCCTAGCTAGCTTGAACCTACCTGGCTGGCTAGATCTCCCAGGGGGTAGAAGCCCGTCAACATCCTCCCGGATGAAAACGGCTCCGAACCACGGGCTAGCCCTACATAGCCCTGAACTGGCCGGGTCGGTTATTGCTGCCGTTGCCGCCGGTGGTTGTGGTCTTGAATAAAGGATTCCACCAGGGCCACATCTTCGGCACTGCCGATAATCAGAGGAGTGCGTTGGTGAATGGCCTGGGGAATGACCTCTAGGATAGCTTCGCGACCCGTGCTGGCTTTACCCCCGGCCTGTTCGATTAAGAAGGCCAGGGGAGCGGTTTCGTAGAGGAGCCTGAGTTTGCCCTCGGGTTTCTTGACCGTACCAGGGTAGAGAAACACGCCTCCCTGCAGCAGAATGCGGTGAAAGTCGGCCACCAAGGCACCGACGTAGCGGGCTGAATAGCCTTCATGGCGATGGACGTAGCGGGTAAAGTCGCGGATGGACTCCTCCCACTGCCAAAAGTTGCCCTCATTCACACTGTAGGTCGGCCCATGACTAGGGACCTGAATGTTTTCCGAGGAAAGAATAAACTCTCCCAGGCTGGGGTCTAGGGTAAACATATGCACCCCCTGCCCCAGGGAGTACACCAATACCGTGCTTGGGCCGTAAAGAATGTATCCGGCGGCGAGTTGCTGACGACCATTCTGCAGCAAATCCGCCCCGGTTTGATCCAGATCCTCCCCCTGTTGGCGGCGAATGGAGAAGATAGATCCGACGTTGAGGTTGATATCGATGTTGGAGGAGCCATCAATGGGGTCATAGAGCAGGGTATAGCGACCAATGGGGCAGTTTTCTGGAATATAGTAGGGCTTTTCCATCTCCTCTGAAGCTAAGCGACACACCAGCCCACTTTGCTTAAAGACGGAGATAAACACATTGTTGGCGTAGAGGTCCATTTTTTTGACCGCTTCACCCTGCACATTGGTGTCGCCCGTGAAGCCAAGAACCGATTCCATCAGCCCGGCTCGGCTCAGGTGCCGGGCGATGAGTTTACCGGCCAGGGCAATACGATTCATCAGGGCACTGAGGTCCTGGGCCTCGGGGCTAAAGCTCTGGAGCTGCTCTAGGACGTGGCGAGAGAGGGTTTTGCAGTCGCGATCAACGGCAAAGGTGGTTTCGGCGGGTTGGTAGTCGGCCATCGGCTCTCCTCGCTGATTTAGGTCTATGGCTTCTAGAGATGGCGGCTATCCCCAAAACCTAACTTTATGGTAAAGAGCTGGGTGAGATGGGCGAACAAACCTTTACAGTGCCTTTAGAAAGGGGGTGTTGGCTGTGCTGTAGCCACCCTTGGCCCTCAGGGAACTAGGGGATGGCTATCGGGAAGGGTAGATCAGGGCCAGAGGTGGCCCGCGGCGGTGGGCGGTTGGGAGAGCAAGGAGATGTTTGGGATTGCCTGGAGAGGAAGGCGTAGGCGTGGGGCAATCGCCTTGCTGGCCATGACGGCGGCGGGCGGCCTCTGGCTAGGGCACAGTCGCCTAGGGGGGAGCTTCCGGTCACCCCCGACACCGGCCAACCCCGCCGCCGACCCCTTCCCGCCACCGGAGCTGAACTCGGCCCAGGAACTCTGGCAGGGGTTGCAAAACGGTCTGCGCGCCTTTAGCCAGGAAGTGGCCCAGGGGGGCTATGTGGCCCTCACGGGCGTAGAACTGCGCCCGCCATTACCCCTTTTGGAGGGCGCGACCTTTAGACGGGATGCCCACGGCGTTACCTTTGTGCTCAGCGATGGTACGGTGGTGCCCCCCCTATCACGACGGGGGTATGAGGCCCTACGCTACACCCTGCCCAGTAGTCAGCGCTGGGTGCTCGATGATAAGTTCTTCTGGTTTTTGCAGCGTAACCCTGCCCTGCCCTTGATTGCGGCCGGGCTAGAACGGGGGGATTACCGCCCCTTGCTCAAGAACGGCGTGTTCGATACCGATCGCTACTACCGGGAGCCCTTTTTAGGCCATGTCTTTTGGGCGGCTAACCAGGCCCAGGTCCCCCTGGCGGAACTGTTACCCCTGGTGGAGGTTCACCTACTGACCCTGGAGTACACCTACTTTCAGGGGTTAGATGAAAGGCCGACGGGCACGGTGATTTCCTTTGATCAGCAGGAGTTGGCCCTGACTACCCTGCAATACCTGATGCGGGCCTTGGTGATGACTCCCCTGGAGCCCTGGGCCAAGCTAGAGGCGATTCGGCGGGTGGAAGCGCCCCTGGTCAAGGCCAATCATACCGGCACTGACCTCACCAGTACGACGATTACCCTGGGGCGACTACCCCTCCCCACCCCCACCGCCGCCGAGGATACCCCCGGGGCCCATGCCCTCAGCATCGCCCACCTGGCAGAACAGGGTATTCACCTGTTCCCCGCCGATGTGGAGGCCGCCGCGATCGCCTACAAAAGCCGCTATCAGTACCAGCGGGGAGCCGAAGAGGAGTTTTTAGCCAGACTGCGGCAGGTAGCCCAGGGGCCTAGGGCGGCCATTCTAGACGCCATCGGGCACTACCGCCGGGATCGGTTCTGGCGGGCCCTCGGCTTTACCCCCAGTCTGGATGCCCAATCCGTGGCCTCCATGGATACCACCAGCCTCTTGGGCATCTACGCCACCCGGCAGGAGTCTTTACAGCCTCTCACCGCCGCCCAAAGCTATCCCCTGGCCCGGCAAGACTACCTGAATTTTTTCCAGACCAACGCCCCCGGATTGGCAGAGCCGGAGTTGCTGCTGGTTCTCCTGCAGGACCAGGCCCTGAACCCGCGCCTGTGGACCTACCTGAAGCGGCATCGGGCGGTGCGGCGGGAAACCCTGAATGACCTGCAAGCCCGCCTCCAGCAGTTGCAGACGGGGTACCGCTCCCTGGCCCTGGCCGAGGCCCTAGTTTTCCGGCGGTTGCAAACCCACGGCCTGGACATTAATTCAGAAGCCTTTTCGCTGCTCTCCGTGGCCACCGCTAAACGCCTGGGGGATCTGGTGGCAGCCCAGTTTAAGCCTGAGGATCGCCAGGCCCAGGATTACCTGCGGTTTAGTCAAGGGGTGTTACCCCTGCTGCGCGATATGCCCAGCCTCAGCGCCCAGTGGGGCTATCGCCCCACCCTAAAACGCTACGGCCTCAGTAACTATGTGGTGCCTGACCTGATGGCCCTAACCCCAGAGCAATCGCCCACCCTCACCGCCGTGGGCCAACTCTGGTTTGATCTGGTGTCCCAGGGGGAACTCAATCGCTGGGACTTTGCCACCCTGGCTAACATCATGGCCACGGCCCATAACCTGGTGCTGAACCAGCCGCCCTCCGCCCTACCCCCTCAGCAGCAGGCCCTGCTACCCCTAGTCGCAGCCTACCAACCCCAACTCAGTCGGGTCGCAGGCAGTGAAGGGGCCAATGCCTCCAGTGTGCTGCACGGGCAAACTCTGCAGGACTACCGCATTCCCGGCTGGCCCGCCGCCCGCCTACCAGGTCAGCCCCAGGTCAGGGCGATTGATCCGGCGGTGGTGCAGCACCTGTTTCCCCAGATCGAGGGCGATCGCATCCAGGATTTAATTTGGCTCCTCTCCAGCGGCTGTGGGGAAATTGCCCTAGCCCCAACCCTGGTCTTGTTGGGCCAGCCCGAATTTCTGCCTCGCCCTGACGGGGCCCTCGACCTAACCTTCACCTATAACCGCGAGCGGTGGATTTTTCCCGAGGTCAGCCGCCACTTCGAGGCCATCTTTGCCCCGGCCTACCTCACCCGCATTGCCCTTCCCCGGGAACCGGGACCGGCCTACGCCGCCGCCCTCAATCAGGTGATTGGCCGCTCCTACGCTCTCTTTGGCGGCTATCTACCCGCGGATATGATCCTGCCGGCACCACTGCAACGGCTGCCCAACTAGCCTAACCACCAGCAAGATTAAGAATGCCAACAACTGTAGGACAGCCACCCAGGCTAGCCCTAACAATGGAGATATCGCCCACGGGAGAGGTGTGCCAGTGACTGCCCTACTGCCCCAAATTGCCTACTGTCATCTGAGCCAAGTCACCGTGGTGGGCGCTGGCAACGTCGGCAGCACCCTAGCTCAGCGCATTTTAGAGCGGGATTTGGCCAATGTCATCCTGCTGGACGTGGTGGAAGGGCGACCCCAGGGTATTGCCCTAGATCTGATGCAATCCCGCGGGTGCGAGGGCCACAATCGCACCATCCTGGGGACCAATGACTACGCGGAAACCGCTGACTCCGATATTGTGGTGATTACCGCGGGCCTACCCCGACGGCCGGGGATGAGCCGGGATGACCTGATGCAGGTCAATGGCCAGATCGTCATTGAAACCGTCCAGCAAGCCCTGACCTATTCTCCCCACGCCTGCATCATTGTGGTCACCAATCCCCTGGATGTGATGACCTACCTGGCCTGGAAGGTGAGTGGACTGCCCCCCTACCGCGTCATGGGCATGGCTGGGGTACTAGACTCGGCCCGGTTTCAAACCTTTATTGCCATGGAGTTAGGGGTGCCCCCCGGCGATGTCTCGGCCATGGTGCTGGGTGGTCACGGTGATTTGATGGTGCCCCTGCCCAAGTATTCCACCGTGAGCGGCATTCCCGTGACTGAACTGATTCCTGACGCCCGCCTGCAGGAACTGATTGAGCGCACCCGCAATGGCGGGGCGGAAATCGTCCAATTTCTCAAGCAGGGAGGAGCCTACTATGCACCGGCTTCGGCCACGGGCGTCATGGTGGAATCAATTCTGCTCGGGCAATCCCGCATTTTGCCCGTGGCCGCCTACCTAGAAGGCCAGTATGGGTTGGAAGATCTCTTCCTGGGGGTTCCCTGCCGAGTGGGTAAAAAGGGCATTGAAGCCATTCTGGAACTGTCTTTAACCGCAGAGGAAGCCGCCGCTCTGAAACGTTCTGCCCAGTCGGTTAAGGGCAACGTCAATGCAGCCCTGGCAACTTTGCTCTAGGGCCTTGGTTCTGGAGCCTTGGGTCAGCCGCTGGAAAGCTCAGGGGAGCCATCGGTAGGGCGGCGAAATCCAACACCAGCTTGGATGGCTAGGGCCCCGGTTCCGAGTTGCCCGGCTAACGCCATGATGTCCATGCTGAGCGAGCAACCCAGATTTCTATCCCAGCCTGCTAGGACTCCAGGAGCCCGGGGCTGGGCTAAGCCAGACGGGCGAGCAAATGATCCCCCACCCGCAGGGCATTGGCTATGACCGTCAGGGCCGGCCCAACACTGGAGCTAGAGGGGAAAAAGCTGCTATCCACGACGTAGAGGTTATCCAGTTCGTGGGCCCGGCAGTTAAGGTCGAGTACCGAGGTGGCCGGGTCTGTGCCCATGCGGCAGGTGCCACACTGGTTTGCCACCACCGACAAAGGCGTCTCTCCCCGGGGATGCATCCCCGATCGGGAAAATAAGCTGCTATCCTTTTCCACGGCCTTGAGCACATCCAGCCAGCGGTAGACCAGGCGATCGTGGGCCTCGGCGTTGTTGGTGGTGAAGGAGACGTAGATCTTACCGTTCTTCACCTCGACCCGGTTTTTGGGGTCGGGTAGCACCTCCGTCATGGTCCACCAGGCAATGGAGCGGGTGGCTAACTGCTTGAGCCCAAAGTTGGGCATAAACTTAGTCACCAATGAGAGCACCGGCGGCGATTCAGCAAAAATCGCATCCTGAAGTACACCGCCCATGTTCTGAATGTGCCCCATGGGGTAGTGGAACTGGTTGTCGCCCCAGTAATAGTCGTTGATGCCTACGGAACGGGGGAACTGGCCAGAATTCGGCTGAGCCGTAACCTCCACAATGGAACTCATATGTATTTTCATCAAGTTGCGGCCCACCTGGTCAGAGCCGTTAGCCAAGCCCTTGGGGTGCTTCTCATTGGCGGACTGCAGCAGCACCGCGGCCGAGTTGATCGCCCCACAGGCCAGCACCACAATGTCCCCAAAGAAGAGATAGGGCTGCCCCCTCACCGCCGCCTTTACAGCTTTCACGGCCGTGCCGGAGGGATTAGTGAGCAGCTCGGTGACCTTAGCTGCCGTTATCAGGGTGACATTGGCAAAGTCTAGGGCGGGGGCGACGCCAAACACCTCCGCATCGCCGGTGGGGTCATCCTGCCGCAGCGAGAGAGAAA
>DVEE01000428.1 GCA_015295885.1 Leptolyngbyaceae cyanobacterium M65_K2018_010 | reverse complement strand
CAACCCCAAGGCAGAATCAGTTGCTGATGCACAAAACAGTCCCTAACTCCCTCGCTGGGGAAGAGTTAGGCCTGTGGCCTGGGTTAAGTTAATCATCCTAACCTGAGTTGGGCCGACCGCCTAGCCTTTGATCTGGGCCCAGGGGTGACGACGGCCGGCAATGGCGATGGCCATGGGTTTAGCGGCCTATGGGTTTAGCGGCCCCTTGGGGCTAGGCTGACGGTTGCCCTACCGCCCCAAACAGCGGTACTTCCGCCTCCAGACTGGGGCATGCCGCTGCCTGGGTTGAAGGCAGGGGTGGGAAAAACTCTTGGCTGGGGCCCATCCGCTGTTTAGCTAGGGCTGTTATCTACGGCGGAAAGCCGCCAGCCACTCTCGCAGCTGATCGGCAGCGACCTCACGCCCCCCTAAACCAAAGGCAATGGCCATGGCCACGGCGATCGCTCCCAGTAGTAACCCAAAGGCTAGATTGACAATATCGGGGGCCACTCCCATCTGTTGCAGGGCCATCGCTCCCACAAACACGAGAATAGCCAAGCGGGCGGCCTGGGCCAGGACCTTAGCCTGCCCGGTGCCCATCGCATTCACCAGCCGAAAGGCTAAATTAGCCAGGTATAACCCTACGGCAAACACGACCAAGCCGCTTAACACTCGGGCCCCAATCCGTAGCACGGCCCGCACAATTTCTGTCAAACCAGCAAAGTTGAGAATCTCCGTGGCCGTGATCACCCCAAACAGAACGATGGCCACCAGGGTCACAATGCCCACCAGTTCAGAGGGGCTGCGCCCAGGGGATTGCACCGAAGCAACGGGGCGTCCTTCCGTATCTAGGCCAGGCTGAACCGTAGCCCCGGCATTAAAGTGCAGTTCGGGCAAGCCCAGGGCCGTGGTAATGTTGTCAAAGCCTGCGCTGCGGAGCAACTCCGTCACCAAGTTGGCCACAAAGCGCCCTACAAAATAGGCAGCAGCAATCACCACCCCGGCCATGATCACCTGGGGAATCGCTACCAGCACCCGTTCTAGCATCAAAACCGCCGGGTCTGAAATCGCGTCAATATTCAGCTCATTCAGGGCCGCCACCACCGCCGGAATTAGCACCAGCACATAGGCTAGGGTTCCGGCCAGACTCGACAGAGAAAGGCCTTCGGTCGAGCTAGCCCTCAGCCCCATCCGGGTGCCCATTTGATCGGCTCCAACCGCAATCAGTAGGTTGGTTACCACCCCTCGCACAATTCGGGCGATCACCCAGCCCAGGGCCAGCACCAGGGCTGCTGCAATGATGCGGGGAATAGCTTGCAAGAAGGAGTTAATCAGCCCCTCCACGGGAGCCAGTAAACCCGGTAGCCGCAGGGCACTCAAAATTAGGGGAATAAAGAGCAGCAAAATGAACCAAAACAGCACATTGCCAATGGTTTCACCCAAAACCACCGGGCTGCTCCCCGGTTCTAGCCCGGCTTGCTGGGCCAGGCGGTTGTCCAGGTTGAAACGCCCTAGACCGTTGACCACCAGCGATCGCACCAGGGTTGCCGTCAACCAGGCTAGCCCCAACAGCAGGGCCGCCCCGCCCACCCGAGGTAGGTAAGCAAAAATTTGATCCAGGAAATTATTCAGCGGTCCTGAAACAGCGGTAAGGTTGAGGGCATTGAGGGAAGCCACAATGGCGAAGAGGAAAATGACCCAATAAACCAGGGTGGCTGCCCATTGTTCCACCGGCACACTCCGGTCAGTCGGTCCTCCCGTGGCCCAGTTAGCCAGGCGGTCATCAAGACGCGTCCGTCTCAGCAGATTTTTTACGGCCAAGGCGACTAAGGTCGCCACCATCCAGCCAACTAACAGCAGCACAATCGCCCAAATCAGACTGGGCAAAAACTGCCCCAGTTGCGCCGATAGTTCCGTTAAAAAACGACTCGGTTCAGTCATCTGTCCCACCACTGGAGCCGTAGGCCACACCGGTAAAGGGGAAAAAGGGAGTAATAGCGCTGCCATAAGCTATGACCGTTATAGATTTAAGGATCCACAAGAAGCAGATTTGGGTTCATTGCCGGCCGTTGTTCCTGCCAACCCATTGGTCCTGGTGCATCGCCAGCCCAACTTAGACATACATACAATGAAAAAGAGTCTTCCGAGGCGTTTGTTACCGCCATCGTAAAATTAGCCTCTCAGCCCTTCTTCCAACCCCTATGGCGAACCCCCGCATCTTTGAACAATCCACAGCTATTAACGCCAGCGCCACCGTGGTCGAACATTGCATTACGGATCTAGAGCTGATGCATCGATGGCTCAACCCATCCCTGCGCTGCGAACCCGTGGGTGAATGGCATAGCGCCCTGGGCGATCGAAGCCGCTTCATAATCCAGGCCCCTCTCTGGCAACCCACCCTGATGAGCACCGTGGTGGAGCGGGCACCGGGGCTCATTGTCTGGGAGTTTGAGGGCTTCTTCCACGGTCAGGACCGCTGGGAATGTATTCCTACCGCCCAGGGCACTCAGTTACTCAACCGCTTCGAATTTACCGTTCCCAATCCATTGGTAGAGTTAGGCTTTAACTGGTTTGCCGCCCAGTGGACTCAACAGGATATGAAAGCTCAATTGCAGCGCCTCAAGCAGGTCGCCGAAACCTTGACCAACCGCTGTTAAGGGGGCAACCCAGGCCCCCAATCACCCTCAATTCCTAGGAGGCCGTGGTTTGGGCCGCCAGCATTTCCTTCAGCTTTTCAAGCTGCCCAGCCCAACGGGGGTCTGGTTGAGCCGCAGCACTCGCCGAAGTTTCCGCCGCGGCCTTACGAGAGGTTCCCTTAGGGCGCTTACTGCCAACCTTCGCCGCTCCTGACGGACTATCTGCCTCAGATTCAGTTTTGGCCCGAGGTAGGGCCTTCTCAACCTTGAGGGGCAAATCTTCCAACATTTGACCGTTGAGCTGAGCCACGATTTCGTCGGCTTTTTCTTCGGTTTTTACAGTCACAAAACCAAAACCTCTACATTTGCCGGTTTTTTTGTCTGAGATCAGCTTCACCGAAACCAGATCATCACCGTAGGGGGCAAAAACACCCTCGAAATCCTGGCGCTGTAATTCCCTGGAGAGATTACCAACATAAAGGCGAATGGACATTATAGATACCTCTACTATTCCAACAAGCGAACCACGAACCTACAAACCGACCTGTTGCCAACGGCAGAAACCCACGCGCAAGCAACGATCTGCCAGCACAAAAATTGCTTTTCTTAAAAAAACTCGGACAAAAAACGGACAAGAGAAAATCGCAAAAGTCACGAGGTAAGTACTAGTACAAAAATCAAATCAGAAGTTTTCACACCTCTGAAATCCAAAATAGCTTGGCCCCTGCCCCATAGCTCTAACCATCATCAGGCGTACTTTTGCCAGGTCAAGCAGTGAGCATAACGGATTGCTAGCTAGTTACACACCTCAGTCATCCCAGGACTTTATCAAGCCATTTACTAAGGTAACACGGGATCAGAAACAGAACGTAGGCAACCAAAAATTTCAAAAATATTCAAATAAAAACCAGCCAAAAAGGGCTGGTTCATTTGCTGTGTTGAGAGTAGGAGAACCTGATACCTGCCATGAAAAGAACCCAACGACCGTTAACGGTCGGCACAGCTCAGGAGGCATCCGATTTCGTAAACAAATGTAACATTATTGTTTTCTTTTTGCAACGGGCCCTACTTGAGCCGATCAGCCTCCGGTCAAGATCACGTAAATGCCCCACAGGCTGAGCCCTAGGCTGGTCAGGGTGGCCCATTGGGGGCCTGCCTCTGGTAAGGAAGAGGATTTTGAAGTCAACCCCACGGTGGCCATATCCAGCCAGAGGAGTCCGCCGCCCTGTCGTTGCCATCCCGTCACTCGCACCGAACGACCCACCCAGCTAGCCGGGTGGCTATGGGGTTGACTGAGCCCTTGCCAAGCCAGCTTAGGAGAGGTGGCCAAGAGCCGAATCACTCCGGTTTGGGTGGCCAGGTACAGTTCCTGGGCCAACCAGTTAGCGGTTCCGGGTGCCCCTAGCAAGCGCCCCTCCAGGCTGATCGGCTGACCATAGACCGGTAAAGCCGCCCCCCGTTCAGGTCGGGGCCAGGCAGGATCGGCCGCCGGAGCCAAGCCAGGTCTAATATCCGGGTAGAGGGCATTGATCCGCACCAACAGCCCCAGCCCCAGCCCTAGCCAGAGGCCACCCCACAAGAGGGCCGGGTCTTGGTACAACCAACCCAGACGCTGCCAACCCAAACCATTGACCACTCCCCCCATCAACCAAAGAGCCAGAGCTCCGGCCCCGCCTACCAGCAAACCGACCATCGGGCTTTTTTGCAGCAGCAGTTGGGGCAAAGTCACCGAGGCCAGGGTCGAGGGGGCGGTCAGATCAGGAATAGCAACTGGCTGGCCTCGCCTCAAGGCTTGCAAGTTCAGCCACCGCAGCCGTTCTGCCAGGAGCGGGTGGGAAGAGTTCACCATTAGCCACTGCCGATAGGGGTTTTGGCATTCTGAGTGGATATAGTCAGCTAACCCCAGGGTGGCCAGATAACTGCCGGGACTGACTGCCCCATGGGCACTCACCGGTAAGAGCACCTCTAGGCTCACCAGCAGGGGATGGAGGTGCTGCTGCTGCTGCAGGTGGGCGGCTATAGCAGCGGTGAGTCGCAGTAGCCCCTGGTGTAAATCCATCGGGTGTTGGGTTAAGGCCTCTGCCCGGCGATCGCACCAGTGACTCCGGACCCGCGACAACCCCAGGGCCAGCTTCCGCAACAGCCAAAACAGGCCATAGCATCCGTTGGCCCCAAGCCCCACCCCCACCCGCGCCGGGGTGGAAGCCAGGGAATTGCTCCACAGAGCCAGCCGCCAATAGGCCGTATACAGTAGCACGAGGCCCAACCCCAGGCCCGAGATGACGGGCAAATCCCAGTTGGCGATATGGGCCAATTCATAGCTGCAAAGAGCAGTCAATTCGTCCTCGGAGCAAGTCTCCAACAACCCTTGACTCACCACCAGGCGACTATAGCGGGGCCACCAACCGTAGCTAAAACAGAGGGGCGCGGAATCCGGAATCAAGCGCAACTCGGGCAGTTGCCAGCCCTGGGAGCGGCATACCTGGCGCAGCCGTCCTAGCAACCCGGGATATGCGGTCTGTAGGGTTCGAGTCGAGAGGGGGCGCTGGCCGTAGCCCCAAGCCAGGATGCCATCCATCAGCCAGGGGCTAGCCACCACCAGTACGACGAGGGTGCATAGCAGCAGAGGGGTATGGGACTGCTCAAAGGCGGCTATGGGGCTGAGGCGAAGGGGCCAGCGCACCCAGCGGATCACTCCGTTGAGGGTGCGCAGAACCCAGTGCAGGCCGGCATTGAGCACCCAGAGGGTGGCCAGGGCGGTAACCCCCTGCACCACCCAGACTGGATAGGGGGGGCGGGGCCGGGGCTGAGGTTGACGGGACGGGGGAGTGGGGGGCCGGCCAACCCGGTTCCCCTCTTGGGCGGTCCCATCTGCCACCGGCTCAGCAGCGGCGATCGGCGGGGTGGCCGAGGGGCTAGCAGCGGGGGCTGGCAGCGGAGTCAGGGCGCGACGGGGCTGGTTGAGTCGCTCGAAGTGAAACAGTGATTGAGCTGTGCCCTGGGTTGCCGCCAAGGGGTTGAGTTCGGCCTCTGTCGGGGCTGGGGCGAGCGTGGATTCAGGCTCCCCCGTGGGGCCAGGGGCGGCGGGCACCCTGGCCGACTGGGCCGTATCGCCGGGGTGATCCTCCAGGGGAACAAAGCCAATAGCCACTTCAGGATTGACCGCCGCTGCCGCTGCCGGTTGGTGAGCTCGAGCCGGACTGGGGGCGGCGGGGGGTGGCAGGGTGGCCAGGGTTTGGGCAGCCCACTGGCGCACCTTGGGGTTGGCACTCTGCCGTAGGGCTTGGCAGCGATCGCGGGCGACCTGACTATGGCCCAGCCGTTGATGGACCCTGACCAGACCCATCTGGGCCTTTAGCCGCATGCCTGACCCGACCGAAACCAACCGCTCAACCTGCTCAAATTGGGCTAAAGCCGTCTGGTAATCCCCGCCCTTAAAGGCATTCAGCCCCTGCTGATAGAGGCTCTCAGCCCTGGTCGTGGGCTCCTGGCCAGGGGGGGATGGGGGTGGCTTGCGGGTGTATTTTTGAGGCTCTTGGGACTCCGCCATGGATATTGATGGGTAGATGGGCCGACATCCTGGTTAACAGGGGTTGTCCCAGGCCAACCTGGGACAGTTCGCACCAGCTTTACCCAAAGACCAAGCTGGTGGGGCACCCCATAGTCAGGAATGAACAAAGGTCATAGACTTTAACAATAGGTGAAAAATTATGAACAATTTTCCTCAGTACCTGCCATGATTGCCGTTGCCCTTGGAATCGCCAGCTTTGTGGCCTGGTTTTTGAGCATGCTCGCCGGCGGTGGCAGTCCTTTCATTCTAATTCCCCTGGTTTCGCTGCTTTTGGGTGCCCAGGCCGTGGCTCCAGTGATCACCACGGGTTTACTGGTAGGCAACGCCCAGCGGGGGGTATTTTTTTGGCCCCACATCAATTGGCAAGTGACCCGTTGGTATGTTCCTGGGGCTGCGATCGGTGCCACCATTGGTTGCTACGGCTTAACCCAGGTCCATGCCGAAGGGTTGCAACTCCTGCTAGGCATTGGCCTGCTGGCCATGTTTTTAAATGAACTCCTCGGTTCTCAAAGTACCCAATTTCCTGTCCAAGCCTGGCATTTTTTACCCTTCGCCCTGGTAAATGGCATTGGCTCTGGTCTGCTGGGTAGTACCGGACCCGTTATGAATCCGGTCTACCTCAATTTCGGCCTAGAAAAGGAAGCCATGGTAGCGACCAAGGCGGTGAATAAAACCATTCTCCATCTCATCAAGCTCACGGTTTATCTAGCTCTGGGCAGCCTCAACCTCAAGTATCTGACCTATGGCCTGGTGATCGGCCTGGGGGCTATCCCGGCTAACTGGCTGGGCAAGCGGGTGCTAGAGCGCATTTCTGCCCAGCAGTTTCGTCAGATGGTTTTTACCTTCGTGGCCTTGAGTGGCCTCTTTATGATCTGGCAAGAACGTGGCTTATTGGCCTTCTGGTAGATCGACCCCAAGCAGGGTAGCCACAAACTGGTACAAAGTGTCTTCCTCGGCCCCAGCCAACTGCCGATCCTTAAGATCCGTCAAACCCAGGGCGAGTTCTGCGGCCCGGGCCTTGTAATCGCGGTGGGCTACTAGCAGGTCAGCAAAGATAGATTGCTCAATCTCGACCCGACTCTGTCCCTCCAGGAGGGGAGTCTGGTAGGCCACATCCTCGACCTCATACTTCAGCAAGACTAGCAGGGCACCGCTCTCAGCCTGGATTTGCTGCTGCAGTCGCCGTGTGTCCAGGTCCAGCCGATCAAACCCTACCTGGCCGGTCAGCTTCAGGTCCAGGATCGGGGCCAACTCGCGGCTAGGCAAGGCCCTTAGGCCTTGAGACACGGTTTCTCGCACCTGTTGGATCAACTGATCCAAGCTCTCCTGCCCCTTTGCCACCACCTCTAACCGTAGAATCGGGCGTTGAAAATGGTCGGTTTTGAGCTCCGCCTGAATGCCCTCAGGCCCGATGTCCACCAGGTAAGCGCCCCGCTCATAGCGGCTTTCTTCCACGTTATTGGCCTCTTCAACGGTGTAATGCTTGTGAATGTGGCCCAGGGCCAGGTAATCGACCCCAGCCGCTTTCAAGGGCAGTACATCGGTATAGCGCAGGGCCCCAGCATAGCGAGAAATTTGTCCTTCTAGCCCGTGGTGAAACATTAAGACCGTATGGTCGGGGCCAGGGGGCAGCGACTCAATCGCTGCGGCTAAAAGGGCGATCGCCCGGGGGGCGGTAGCTCCATACCAGTTGGAGCCAATCACCCGCACACCACAATCCAAATCAATGTAGCTGCCGGAGCGAGTTTGAGGGTTCCAGGGCGAGAGCAGTTCGGTGCTGGTTCTAGGGTCGTTGGGTTCCAGAAGCATCAACAATCCCCATTCCGAGAGATACTTCAACCAACTGGTGGGGGTGCCAAAGGGCCGGTTATCGTGGTTGCCTTCGATGGCCAACACGGGGATATGGGCCTGCTGGAGGGCTTGTAAACAGACCTGGGCTTGGTTTAAGGTGGCGGGTTTGATATTGCGGTGTTCAAACAAATCTCCTGCAATCACCACAAAATCCACCGCTTCCTGGATGGCATACCGATCCAGGGCAGTCTGTAGGGCACGAAAAAAGTCCTTCGTCCGCTCCGGGGTGTCGTAGCGGTCAAAGCCTAAATGGATATCGGCAATATGGAGAAACTTAGCCATCAACCTTCCCGTTGACCGGTTTTAGCCCCATCCCCCCAGCCATGGAAGAGGGGCAGCTATCTGCTCAGTCTAGCCCACCGGTCCAGATTCAGGGCAGGTTAAACCGGCGATGATTCAGCCGCCAATTCTTCCAAACGCTCTTGCTGATCGCGACTAATGCAGGACTGAACTAGGTCTTCAATCTCTCCTTCCAGAACAGGGGTGAGGGTAAAGTTCTGGTTGAGGCGATGATCCGTGACGCGGTTGTCCTTGTAGTTATAGGTGCGAATTTTCTCGGAGCGGTCGCCACTACCCACCTGCGATCGCCGCATGGAGGTCACCGCCTCCTGTTGTTCCCGTAGTTTCATTTCGTAGAGCTTAGCCCGCAAAATCTGCATCGCCCGCTCTCGGTTTTGCAACTGCGATCGCTCCTCGGTGCAAAAAATGCGAATGCCCGTGGGTTTGTGGAACAGGTCTACCGCCGTTTCAACCTTGTTGACGTTTTGCCCCCCAGCCCCCCCCGAGCGAGCTGTAGTGAGTTCAATATCCTTAGGATCGATGTGCACTTCCACATCGTCCACCTCTGGCATAATCGCCACCGTCGCCGTGGAGGTGTGAACCCGCCCCCCGGCCTCGGTGACGGGTACCCGCTGCACCCGGTGAACCCCGGCTTCAAACTTCAGTTTGCTGTAGACGCGATCGCCGGAAATTTCCAAAATCGCTTCCTTAAAACCGCCCATATCCGCCGCCGATTCGCTCAGCAGCTTAACCTTCCAGCCTTGGCTTTCGGCATAGCGGGAGTAGAGACGTACTAAGTCTCCGGCCCAGATACTGGCTTCATCGCCACCGGCCCCAGCCCGAATTTCGAGCATGATATTTTTGTCATCGTTGGGATCCCTCGGTAGCAACAACACCTTCAACCGAGTTTCCAGATCCGCCAGACGCCGTTCTAAATCCTCCACCTCTAGGGCTGCCATTTCCCGCAGTTCTAGATCGCCGCTGGCCTCCTTGTAAACCTCTTTTGCTCCCGCCAACTCCTGCTTAGTGTGCTTCCAGTCATCGTAGGCAATCACCGTTTCTTCCAAAGCCGAACGGGTCTTGGCAATGCGTTGAAACTCGTCTGGATCCTGAGCTACGTCGGGATCCGCTAACTTCCGGGTGAGTTCCTGGAAAGTTTGTTCAACGGAGTTGAGTTTCTCAATTAAATAGGATTCAGCCATACTTGCCACGCCTACCGCTAACTGCCCAGAAGCACGGACTCCCGGGATTGACCTGAACTGCAGCGGGTAGGGCTAGGCCTTTTGATCCTGAGGTGCCGCGGGCGCCGCCTCGGCCATGCCATATTTACGCAAAAAGCGCTCTACCCGACCTTCCGTATCAATAATCTTCTGGGTGCCCGTATAGAAGGGATGATTCCCGGACCACACATCCACATGGAGTTCAGGTTTAGTAGACCCTACGGTCATCACTTCCTGGCCATCGCAGTAGACCTTGGCCTCAGGATACCAGGTGGGGTGAATGTCAGACTTAGCCATAGCAGGTACAAAAAACGTCAACAAAAAATGAAAGCAACCTAGGAAAGCCAGGCCGCTTGGGCCCTGAAGCCATTCTAGCG
>DVEE01000448.1 GCA_015295885.1 Leptolyngbyaceae cyanobacterium M65_K2018_010 | reverse complement strand
GGCAAAGGCATAGCTGGCCAGAATGTACTGGCTACCCTGGGTGACCGCCACCTGCTCTTCGGGAGCCAATTCCGTAGACTGCAGGGGGCGCCTTTTAAACAGGGTGTTTTGCGTCACCTGTAGGATAAAGGCATTGGGGTCTTCCCGCGGATACACCACATCGCCATCAAAGGTAACAAAGGCGTGGGGGGTGAACACAAACCAGGTGCTGAGGCCGTTAATGAAATCCGCCTGATCCCGAATGGCAAACTTAATGTGCTGGTTAAAGTTGCCCTGGGAATCGCTGAAGGCGTAGGAATGCAGGTTGTAGATCTGCCCCCGGCGCACGGCAAACCGCTCTGCCTCGCTCAGCAGGCTAGAGTCCAGGGGGCGGCGCTTCAGCACGGTGTCCCGGTTAATCCACAACACTGGCATACTCTCCTGATCTTCCAGGGGGTAAACAATCACCCCATCGGCTTCCACCTGGGCGTGTAAGCTCCAAACAAACCAGGTGTTCAACCCATTGATGGCTCGATCCTTGAGGGCAAACTTGATGTGGCCGTTGAAGGGACCATTGATATCGGCGTAGGCGTAGGAATGGAGCGGGTAGGTGCTGCCCGCCGCGATCGCCACCTGTTCGTTCGGTTGCAGCGAGTCCGAGGGTTCGGGGCGCAGCTTAAAAACCGTGGCCCGATTCACCCGTAAAACCTTTTCAACCATCAGCTTTCCCCTCGTGTCAGTGGCAGCTCAATCATACGCACCATGACCGCGGCGGCAAAGTCGCGCCGAGCTGGTCGGTTAGGCAAAAACTCTGCTCCCCCTGGGCTAAAGGGAATAGCGAGACCCAGGGCGGCCATCCGGGCAATGGTGGCCTGGGCCCAGTGCCCCTCTAGATCGGTAAAGGTCGGTATCGGTGCGATCGCGGTGGTGACCGACTCCAGGCTGACCCCTTCCCCAAACTGGTGCCTCACCACCGCAGCCAGGGTTTTGTCCACCACCGCCATCAGCTCAGCCCGGCTGAGGTCGTTTTTGGGGCGAAACAGGCCCGTGCCCCGATCGCCGGTCATAATACCCGCCTCGGCCACAAACTTAATGCGAGCGGCAAAGGGGTTGCTGACCGGCACATCCTCAAAGGGGGAGCGGGTCAGCACCTCAGGGATCGTCACAGCCAACGGATCCTTCACCCTGGCCTTAATCGCCGCTACCACCATAGCCACCAAATGCTCGCGACTGATCGATTCTGCCGGTCGAAAGGTGCCGTCCTGGTTGCCAGCAATCAGGTGGTACTGGCTGACCGCCCGCTGAATTTCGGCAGCGTAGGGGCTGCCAGCCAAATCCATAAACTTGAGGGTATCCAGAGGGGTGGCGGGTTCCCGGTAGGGAGCCTCTAAAAAACCCACCACCGTAGCCACGGTGTAATCTCGGTAGGCCGGGGTATCGGGGGAAAAGATCGTCGCAGCGGCCTGATCACGGGGCAGGGCCAAACCAATAGTGGCGAGGGTTTGGATCAGGGCCGCCGCCCAGTGGTGGTCGGGCACATCCTCAAAGCGGTAGGGGGTGGCCGGGGCCATCAGTTGGGCAATGGGTACGGTGGTTTTGCCAAAGTCTACCCAGAGGGCGTAGCGCAGGGCCTGGTGGGTCATGGCGATGAGCTGGGCCCGGCTTACCGGAGCTTCCGGGTTAAACCGACCCCGATCGTCCCCAGCCACAATCCCGGCTCGGCGGGCAAAGTACAGGCGCGGCGCACTCCAGCGGTTCAGATCCACGTCGGCAAAGGGGGGCTGGGTGAGATGATCGGGCAGGAGGATAGCCGTCTTATTCACCACCTTTTGCCGCAGGGCATCCACCAGCAGGGCCACAGCCTGTTCGCGGCTGACCGGGGAATTAGGTTTAAAGCTACCGTCTTCGTAGCCCGCGACTAGCTTGTACTGGTTGGCAGCGCGCAAAACCGCTTCGCTGTAGGGGCTGCCCTTCAGATCCGTAAAGGTAATCGCCGGGGCCGGGGGCGAGGGCTCGGCGGGGGTGGCCCAGGGCAGTTCCAGCAGCCGCACCAGGGCAGCGGTTCCATAATTACGTAGGGTGGGCTGTTCGGGCCTAAACTCCGTGCCCACCTCGGCTTCGGGGGTGGCAATGCCCAACTGGCTCAAAATCAGCAGCGGGGCTTTGACCTCATGGGTTTCAGGGATATCCGTGAAGTTTAGGGGGGGGCGATCGGGTAGGGTGATCGCCTCACCCCACGGCACTGCCCGCCCATAGTTAGCCTGCACCACAAACTCCAGCCCCCGATAAATCATCGCCATCAGTTGGGCCCGGCTAATTTTGTCCAGGGGACGAAAATAATCCGGGTCATCTCCAGGGATGAGTCCTGCCTGCTTAGCCCATTGAATTTTGGTGGCATTGACCCCGGCTGTGACATCGGCGTAGGGAGGTGGGTCACTCAGGGTTTCCGGCAATTTCAGGGCCTCGGGCTGCTTCACCAAGCTTTGCAGGGCATGGACCAGCATGACCACGGCCTGTTCACGGCTGAGGGCATCGGTGGGATGAAAGCTTTTATCATCGGCAGCCGGCACCAACCCATACTGGTTGGCCGCCCTTAAAATTTCATCCTTGTAGGGGTCATTGCCAATATCGGCGAATACGGCGGTCTGGGAGGGACGGCTGGCAACCCCGGAAATACCTTGCCGGGGCACCTCGATCAGGCGCACCAACACGGCGGCGGCGTAGTCCCGCTGCAGGGGAGCTTCCGGGCCAAAGGCATTGCCAATTTCGTAGAGGGGGCTGGCGATGCCGTAGGTGGCCATTTCCCGGATAATGGTTTCCCCCCAGTGACCCTCGATGTCGGCAAAGGGGCCAGTGGGGGTGAGGGGCTCAATCACATCACCAGCCACCGTGGTCGGGCCGTAGTTCAGCTCGACCAGGGCCTGCAGGCCGTTATAGGTCATGGCCATGAATTCGGCCCGGGTCATCGGTGCATCGGGATATACCCGATCGTCATCGTCGCCAAAAATCAACCCCAGGGACTGGGCCAGGGCAAACCGGGGCGCACTGGGATGTTCCAGGGGCACATCGGCGAAGGGGGCGGCGGTTACCGCCAGAGGCGGGGCAATGGCGCTACCATCCACGGCCATCTGCTGCAGGGCGGCAATCAGCATGGTCACCCCCTGGTCGCGGCTCACCCCTTCAGACGGGCGAAAGGAGCCATCGGGGTAGGGGCCGATCACCCGGTAGGGGCTCACGGCCTTGGCAATCTGGGCCTCGTAGGGGTTACCGGTAATGTCCGTTAAGGGGGTTACCTCCGCAATCTTGAGGGGTTCGGGCAAAGGCTTGAGGGGGCCAGTGGCCTGCCGTCGCAAAAAGGCTTGACCGGCGGTGGTTTGGGCAGCCAGGGCCAGGGGTTGGGTGAGTTCACTGCTAT
The DNA here is from genome assembly GCA_015295885.1 of Leptolyngbyaceae cyanobacterium M65_K2018_010. Lineage (GTDB taxonomy): Bacteria > Cyanobacteriota > Cyanobacteriia > Phormidesmidales > Phormidesmidaceae > Nodosilinea. The sequence continues at coordinate 6,547 of DVEE01000448.1, read as the reverse complement.
CCCCCGGGTTACAGCGATGGTCTAAAAAGATGGAAATATCACTGGCCAGGGTATGGGTGTGGCCATGGGCATCCCAGGTGGTGGCCGTGTGGTGGCCCATACAGTAGACGTAGTGAATGGTCTGATTAGCCCGTGCTTCCGCCTCTAGCTCCTGCCAATAGGCGTAGTCATTCCCCACCACCCGCTCAAACAAACGACTGGCAATTTCCCGGTTGTAGACGAAGCGATCGTAGCGAGGATCTACCTTGGAAAACACAATTTTCAGCGCAATGCATTGCTGGTGGCGAAAAACCCCAATAATGCCCGTGGTTTGCACGGGAAACACCCCTCGCAGATAGCCCGACCCAAACACGTAGAGTTCGGTTTGATTGTCGGGGTTGGGCTGCTGGTGGTGAACCGGCCCCAGGGCCGCCTGGACCACCTCAGGGGACTGACCAAGGAGAGACTGGGTGACAACACTCATAGCCGGGGCACTCGTGGGGAAACAACCAAGGGCAACAGTCCGCAGCAACGGTGCGGAGCCACACAGATTGTAATCATTCTCTCGGTTTTCGCCAGAGGCAAGGGGACGCCCCACCCTCGGCCAGACTCAGGGGATAGGCCTGGCATCCTGGCCCAGCCCTTAAAATGGAGAGGTCGGTTTTTGCCTCTGCCATGGTTGCTCTGGGTTCCGTTGATTTTCTCGATGAATATGATGTAGTTGTGGTCGGTGCCGGCCACTCCGGCTGCGAGGCGGCCCTAGCCTCGGCTCGGTTGGGGTGTCGGACCCTGATGATTACCCTCAACCTGGACAAAATTGCCTGGCAGCCCTGTAACCCGGCGGTCGGCGGGCCGGCCAAATCCCAACTCACCCACGAGGTCGATGCCTTGGGGGGCGAAATTGGCAAAATGGCCGATCGCACCTACCTGCAAAAACGCATTCTCAACAACTCCCGGGGGCCAGCGGTGTGGGCCTTGCGGGCCCAGACGGATAAGCGGGAATACGCTGCCGTGATGAAAGCCATCGTGGAAACCCAGGACAATCTGGTCATTCGCGAGGGCATGGTGACGGATTTGGTCCTAGGCCCTAACGACGAGGTGATCGGGGTAGAAACCTACTTTGGGGTCGCCTTCCGGTGCAAAGCGGTGATTCTCACCACCGGTACATTCCTGGGCGGCACTATCTGGATTGGCGACAGGTCCATGGCGGCGGGGCGGGCCGGGGAATTTGCCGCCACTGGCCTGACTGCGACCCTGAATCGCCTGGGCTTTGAAACGGGCCGATTGAAAACCGGCACCCCCGCCCGGGTAGACCGTCGCTCCATCCACTTTGAGGTTCTAGAACCCCAACCGGGGGATGAGGAGGTGCGCTGGTTCAGCTTTGACCCTGAAGTCTGGGTTGAGCGGGAGCAAATGCCCTGCCACCTGACCCGTACCACCGCCGAAACCCACCGACTGATTCGCGAAAATCTCCATCTGTCGCCGATCTACGGGGGTTGGGTCGAGTCCAAGGGTCCCCGCTACTGCCCCAGCATTGAGGATAAGATTGTCCGCTTTGCCGACAAGGAAAGCCACCAGATTTTCCTCGAACCAGAGGGGCGAAATATTCCCGAAATCTACGTCCAGGGCTTTTCCACCGGTTTGCCCGAAAAGCTTCAGTTGGCCCTGCTGCGCACCTTGCCGGGGCTAGAGCACTGTGCCATGCTACGTCCGGCCTACGCCGTAGAGTACGACTACCTGCCCGCCACCCAGTGCTACCCCACGATGATGACCAAACGGGTTGAGGGGTTATTCTGCGCGGGACAAATCAACGGCACCACCGGCTACGAAGAGGCGGCAGCCCAGGGCTTGGTGGCCGGGATCAACGCGGCACGGTTGGTGGGCGGGCAGACCATGCTGGTCTTACCCCGGGAGCAGAGCTACATTGGCACCCTGCTCGACGATCTATGCACCAAAGACCTGCGGGAGCCCTACCGGATGCTGACCTCTCGATCAGAATACCGCCTTCTATTGCGATCGGACAACGCCGACCAACGCCTGACGCCCTTGGGGCGGGAGATTGGTCTGATCGACGATCGCCGTTGGCAGTTGTTCACTCGCAAGTACACCAACATTGCCGCTGAAAAAGAGCGCCTCCACGAAACCCGGGTCAAAGAACAGGAGGAGGTGGGGCAACTCATTGCCGCCGATACGGACCAGCGCATCAAGGGTTCCATTACCCTGGCTGACCTGCTGCGCCGACCGGGGTTCCACTACCGGGATCTGGATCGCTACGGCTTGGGGAACCCAACCCTCTCCCGGGAAGAGAAGGAAGGGGCGGAAATCGACATCAAGTATTCTGGCTATATTCAACGACAGCAGAACCAGATTGACCAGATCGCCAAAAATGCCAACCGTAAACTGCCAGAGGCGATCGATTACCACGCCATTGAAACCCTGTCTAAGGAAGCCCGGGAAAAGCTGGCCCAGATCAGGCCCCTGACCATCGGGCAGGCCTCCCGCATTGGCGGCGTTAACCCTGCCGATGTGAATGCACTGTTGGTGTACTTAGAGATTCAGTCTCGCCGCGAGGCGGAAACACCGCTGGCTGTTGGTTAGCTCATGGATTAGCCAGGTCAGGTGAGCCTCCAAGGGGGCCGATTGGGACAGGATACTGGGTTTGCCTACCAGCCTGTAGGTGCCAATAGTTTGAGGCCAAACCCTCAAACTTCTGCCCATCCAGGGACGCAACAGTAATCGCATTGAGCAGACTTGAGGATTTTAGGCATCTGCTAGGTATATCCGGATGGGTGCCATGGGGCAAAGTTGAGACTATCGGATTTCGTAGGTTTGAACCATGGCGTCACTCCTACCAAGCATCAAAAGGCTTTGACTTGACCAGGTTCTGAACTCCTTCCTGGGGTTGCCCCCGCTCTGGCTGTAGAGGCTGAGCCCTGAGGCTTGACCTCAGGTTGAGGGAGTTGATGGGGCTCTGAATCAGGCTTTTGGGGATAGCTCAGAGCTCAAAGATCCTAGGATTGAATGCAGTAGTTGGCTACAGTGATAGCCTCAGCCAAGCCAGTCTCTCTACCAGGTCAAACTACCTGCAATACCATGACCGCTGATTTTTCATCCCTTGAACCGGCACTTCAGCCCCTCGATGGGTACAACCGGGCCCTGCGGGATCAAGTTCATCCCGCCGATTGGGTCAACCCTACCCCAGCCGATCGCTATGATTTGGTGGTGATTGGGGCCGGTACAGCCGGGTTGGTGGTGGCGGCCGGGGCCGCCGGGTTGGGCCTAGGTCTGAAGATTGCCTTAATTGAACGAGGCCTCATGGGTGGTGACTGCCTAAACGTGGGTTGTGTGCCCTCTAAATGCCTGATTCGCTCCTCTCGGGTGGTGGCCGATATGCACCAGGCGAATGCCTTTGGCATTGACTCTTCCGGGTCTATCGAGATTGACTTTGGCGCCGTGATGGAGCGCCTACGCCGGATACGAGCAGGTATCAGCCCCCATGACTCGGCGGAACGGTTTCGCCAGCTGGGCATTGATGTGTTTTTTGGTGCTGCTGAGTTTGTGGATAGAGGGGCGATCGCAGTGGGGGCGCATCGCCTCCCCTTCAAAAAAGCGGTGATTGCTACCGGGGCCAGAGCCGCTCGGCCTGATATTCCAGGCTTGGCTGAGACGGGGTATCTTACCAACGAAACCGTTTTTTCGCTGACCGAACGCCCTCGGCGACTAGCCGTGATTGGCGGCGGGCCCATTGGCTGTGAACTGGCCCAGGCTTTTCACCGCTTGGGTAGCCAGGTAACCCTGCTACACCGGCACGGCCAACTCCTGCCTCGGGAGGAGTCCGAGGCCGCTGAAGTCCTGCAGCAGCAGTTGCGGCGAGAAAACCTGACCCTAGGGCTGAAGGCTGAATTAGACCGGGTAGACGTTACCGCCACCGGCAAAGTGATTCACTACCGTCAAAAGGGCATCTCCCAGGTTTTGGAGGTCGATGAAATTCTGCTAGCGGCCGGCCGCACCCCCAATCTGGAAGGGTTAAACCTGGCCGCCGCGGGGGTGGATTACGACCCTGGCCGCGGGGTTGTGGTGAATGATTATCTACAGACTGCTAACCACCGAGTTTTTGCGGCTGGCGACATTTGCATGGACTGGAAGTTTACCCACGCTGCCGATGCCGCCGCCCGCCTGGTAATCAAAAATGCCCTCTTTGCGCCCCTAGGTTTAGGCCGCAGTAGGCTGAGTGACCTGGTGATGCCCTGGGTCACCTACACTGACCCGGAAATCGCCCATGTGGGTCTTTACGAGGTCCAGGCCCAGGCCCTGGGGTTGGCCACGAGCGGCATCAAAATTCCCTTTGCCAGCGTCGACCGTGCCCTTACCGATGGGGAACCCGAAGGGTTTGTCAAAATCCTGCATCGACGCGGCTCTGACCAAATTCTGGGCGCTACCATCGTGGCTCGCCACGCGGGAGAGATGATTAGCGAAATTACCGCCGCCATCGTCACCAAGCAGGGGTTAAACGCGCTATCGGGAGTGATTCACCCCTACCCCACCCAGGCTGAGGCGATTAAAAAAGCCGCTGACGCTTATCGCCGTACCCTGCTCACCCCCCGCACCCAGAGGGTACTGAAATGGTTAACCAGGTTCAGTTAGAGAGCCAAAAAATTGACTCTAGTAGAACCGGTCAACGGTTCAGGCAGTAGGCCAGGGTATCCACGGCGTAGGGAGCAAATTCCCCTAACCAGCTTTGCCAGACGGCTTCCCCAGTTTGGCTGTCGAGGAAGGCATTGACGGTAGCAGCCCAGGCAGGATCGTTGTTGGGGAGGGCCAGGCCGTAATACTCGCAGGTCAAGGGCAGCTCCGGCACAAACCTAAAGGATAGGCTGGGTAAACCGCTCTGCAGCACGGCTCCGTAGGTGAGAATGTCATCCCCTAAAAAAGCCTCGATCTCACCTGTATGAACCGCTTGAATAGCGGCATTGCGGGCGCCCGGCCCTGAAAAGCGGATCAGGGTGGCGGCCGGATAATTTTCCCGCAAAAAACTTTCATTGGTGGTGTTGGCCAGCACCCCAACGGCAACTCCAGCCAGGGGCAAGGCTGGATTCACCGTGCTGTCTTGGCTGGAGCTGGTGAGAAAACGGCTACCGGAAGCGAAAAAGAGGTTGGAAAATTCAATGCCTTCTACCCCTTCGCGGACCGAGTTGGGGCCACACTCCAGGTAAACTTGACCTTCCCGTACCAGGTCGAAACGATTCTCTAGGCTGGAGGGCAACTCCACCAACTCAAGGCTGACCGAAAGACTTAAGTTGGCCTGCAGGTAATCCTTCAGGGCCAAGGCTAGGGCTGAACAATAGCCCGTCCAGCCGCGATCATCCACAAAGCCGAAGGGGGCTGCGTCTCGGCGTAGGGCCACCCGTAGCTCACCGGTACGCTGAATAGCCGTCAAGATAGCTTCTGCGCGGGGTGGGCTAGACGCTACTGGGGGTGGCACGATCGCTACCGGGGGAGTGCCTTCGTAGGCGGCGTTAACCTGCTCAGCCGTGAGGCGAGTAATCACGTCCATTACCATTGGTTGGTCTTGACTGAGGGCTTTGGCATAGGCTGCGCTGAGGTAGGGTAGGTACTGGGATTGACCCTGCAGGTGAGCCCCTAAAAAAGCCACGGTCAACCCCTTGTAATAGCGGGCCCCTACATCCCGGTTGCCGCCCATCAAAATATCAGGCACGTCCCCTGAACCTTTGCCCGGTGGTTTGGAAGAAAAATGGGTGCCCCGTTGCAGTAGGGCCAAATAGCGGGGTTCTGCCTGCAGCCAGATAAAGGGAGCAAACTGCTCCGTGACCACGGGCGACACAATGTCGTTATCCCCGGCCACCATGAGAATGGGCCGGTTGATCTGGCTCATCCCTTCTGGGCCGTAGAGGGCTGCCCCCATGTTGTGGGCGGCAATGACCGCTTTGATGCGGGAGTCGGTCAGATCATAGTCTTTGGGGGGTAAATATCGGGCTCGGCATTCTAGATAGCGGGCGAAATTAAGGGTAACGGTTTCGCGATCGCAGGTGTCTACCAAACGGGATGGCTGGATGGTAGCCCCAGCCAACGCCAGAACCGTCGAACTCCCCAGGGAATCGCCAATGGCCGCAATGCGATCTAAATCGAGCCGGCCTGACCAATCCGGGTCGCTAACCACTAACTGTTCCAGTTCGTCAATTAAAAAGGAAATTTCCTGGGGTCGATTGATAAACTCGATGGGGCTCAGTAGGGTATTGAGCCGTCCTCCTAGAAACTGACGGCGATAGGTTAGATCACTGCCAACGTGGTCGGGTACGAGCACGACATAACCGTGGGATACCAAGTGCTCGCTGAGGAAAACAAAATCTTCCTTCACGGCCCCAAAGCCATGGGAGATGATTACGATGGGGGCTGGACCGGTTCGCCCCTCAGGCAGGTACACATCCACATCAAAGTCGTAGTTAACCGTTAACCCTTGGCTGGTCTGGCGCAGAGCTGGGTTAGTCACGGTAATGGTGCGGCGGGAAAACCCATAGGATCCCGGCTGGGATAAATCGGGCAAGGCGGC
>DVEE01000512.1 GCA_015295885.1 Leptolyngbyaceae cyanobacterium M65_K2018_010 | reverse complement strand
TTAAAAAGGCGGCTCGTTGGGCGCTTCTGACTAAACAACGCACCTCGTAGCCCTCGTCTAAGGCGCGGCGAACGATTTGCCTGCCCAGGGTGCCAGTTGCGCCAATAACGAGTACTTTCATAGGGGAATGATACAAAAGTTAACTTTCTCTAAGAATATCAGATGTCCCCCCTGGGTAGGCCAAAGCCGCCCAATCTACTCTTCACCGCCCTGCACTCGCAGCATCAAAAAGCCAATGCCCAGGCCCACCAGGGTTAAGGTAAAGATCAAGATAGCTGTGTTAAAAATCTCGCCGCCCATACGCTCTCCTTCAACAGCAACACGATTAGTCGGATTAGGCTCGGAACTTATCCCCTGAGCAGCCCCTATTTTAGACCAGTTTGGTGCCCCCCTAGGATTTCCCCCCATGGCGTCAACTCCCTCGCTCTCCTCGATGGGCCTTGCCCGCCGCCCCCGCATCGCCATTACGCTGGGCGATCCGGCGGGGATTGGCCCGGAGGTGGTGCTTAAGGCCCTGGGTAGCAGAGATTGGTCGGCCCAGGCCGAAATTACCCTGTTTGGCACCCAGGCTTTGATGGAACAAAGCCTGGTAAGTCTGGAGCGAGCTGGATGTAATGGGCGTTTACCCAACCGCCAGAACTTCTCCTGGTATCAGGTTGAGCCGCCCCTGACCCTAGCGAGGGTTACCTTTGGCCAAGGCAGTGCTGCGACTGGCGCGGCCAGTTTTGCCTATCTGCAGGCTGCGATCGCCCAAACTATGACCGGCCAATTCGAGGCAATTGTCACCGCCCCGATTGCCAAGTCGGCCTGGCAAGCGGCCGGCCATTGCTACCCTGGGCAAACTGAACTGCTGGCCGAAGGGGCTGGCGTTGAGCGCTTTGCCATGGCCTTTGTGGCGCGATCGCCCCATACGGGTTGGCCCCTGCGGGCCCTCCTCGCAACCACTCATATTCCCCTCCAGCAGGTGCCCCATGCCCTCAATCCAGAGCTGTTGAGCCAAAAACTAGACCTGTTGATTCATAGCTTGAGGGCAGAGTTTGGGCTACCTCATCCCAAAATTGCGGTGGCCGGCCTTAACCCCCACAGCGGCGAAGGGGGCCAGTTGGGTTGGGAAGAGCAAGACTGGCTGATTCCCTGGCTAAATCAAGCACGTCGACGCTACCCTGGGGTGCACCTGGATGGCCCGGTGCCACCCGATACCCTGTGGGTGCCGCCGGGGCAAGCCTGGTTTGGCACCAGCCCCCATGCCGGAGAAACAGCTCACGATGCCTACCTGGCCCTTTACCATGATCAAGGGTTGATTCCGGTGAAACTGATGGCCTTCGACCGCGCCGTGAATACGACCCTGGGACTACCGTTCATTCGCACTTCCCCTGACCATGGCACGGCCTTTGATATTGCGGGTCGGGGTGTTGCTAACGCCCGTAGCATGATTGCCGCCCTGGACCTAGCCTTAGAACTAGCTCAAGTGCGGCTGCAGGCTCAAGTACTGCCCTCTAGGGTGCCATAATCCCCAGGGCAGGGGCTTGAGATCATCCCCCCGCGGCCTGAGGGCAAGCTCCAGGCTTGCCTAACATTGCGACCCTGTCACAGTCGCGGGGGTAAAGGGGGAAAAAATTACAGCATTTGTTAATGGCATAGGCCCTAGATTAAGGAGACAATAAGCAAAGCCACCTAGTCAGATCCTGAAAAATATCAGTAAACTGGGATACGAAATCCCTGAATTCTTGTCAGAGTTTATTTGGATTTTGGGTTGGGTGCAGGTTTGTCGTCGTTACCGAGTTCAGTTATGCTTCAGTCCCTCCATTACTCCATTGATATCATCCGTGACGAAGCTCGACAGCTCGTTCAACAGGGCGTTGTGGGCCGTCAACAGCCGATTTATACCCTTTGCCGCCATATTCCAGCGCGGGAGTGGGCCTTAGTGGAGGCTGAACTGGAATCTTCTGGATTCTTGTTACGCGATCGCGTGGCTGATTTGATGGGCCGCGAAGACTGGGAAAACGATTAGCTGGGTTCTTAGAGACTCCTAAGAACTACGACTCAAACAGACTAAGCTGGGCTGAGGCATGATCGTCCTCAGCCCTTTGTTGTTCCACTAAATCCCAGGGCAGGGGAGGCAGCGAGGCCCCCGCCTGGTGGAGACGGTGGTATACCGCTCGAGCGATCGCTGGGGATTTTCGCTCTTCGGGGCAATGGGCAAAAAAGTAGACCTGCTGGCCAGCCTGTAGCCATTGCTGTAATCGGGGAACCCAGTCCTCAAAGTAGGGCCGATTGACAGCCAGGGTGGGATGGCTAATATAGCGCACGAGGATAAAGGGGGCCGTGACCACCGGCTGGAGAGGCACCCGGGGCTTTTTACGCTCCGAGGCCATTTGCGGATCGACCATGGCCGGGTCGATACCTTCATAGATAGGGCGAGTATCCAGGAGTACCCGCCCCACGCCTAAATGCTCTAGCAGGTGATTGAGGCGAGCGGCCTGGGAGGGCATAAACCAGTCCAGGTGGCGCAC
>DVEE01000070.1 GCA_015295885.1 Leptolyngbyaceae cyanobacterium M65_K2018_010 | reverse complement strand
CACTTCGCCAAAGACCATGACACAGGGGCTCAGCTCCTGACCTCTAACCACCTGGCGAATACTGAGTAAGGTACCCTGCCAAACCTGCTGCTGATCGTGCCCCCCCCAACGGATGATGGCCACGGGCATATCACTGCGGCAGCCGTTATGCTGTAGGCGATGGACGATTTCCTCCAGGTGCTGACTGCCCATCAACACCACCAGGGTTTGCAGGCGGGCCAGGGTCGGCCAATCCAGTAGATCGGGGTTGTGGGCGGTGACCACCCCAAAACCGTGGCTCCAGACCGGGTCGGTCAACGGAATCCCCGCTAGGAGGGGCGCCGCCAGGGCTGAGGATATGCCCGGTACCACCTCAAAGGGACAGCCAGCCTCGTTTAACGCCTGCACCTCCGCCGCCGTGCGGCCAAAGATAAAGGGATCGCCACTTTTAAGCCGTACCACCTGCCGCCCAGCCTGACAGAGCTGCACCAACAGGTGGTTAATCTCCGCTTGGGTGGGGCTGGGTTGCCCTCCCCGTTTGCCCAGGTCAAACACTTCGCAGGCCCTAGGAACCCGCTTGAGCAGGTCAACATTGACCAGGGCATCATGCACCAGACAGTCTGCCTGGGCCAACAACTGACTCCCCCGCAGGGTGAGGTAGTCGAGGCGGCCAGGGCCAGCGCCAACAATGTAAACAGTGCCGGGTGAGCTCATCGGTAAAAGATTGGTCGTAAAATGGGCAAAGCCTGGCGAGGGTCTTCCTAGGCTGGCTGCGCCCAAAGCTGGCATCCCCTTTTATCCTACCGAGGATGGCTAGACCCGATGATATTTCTCCCAGAGCGATGTTGACCTTTTACCACACTCCCCTTTCGATTAACTCTCGCCGGGTTTGGGTGGCTCTGTTGGAAAAAGCCCTGCCCTTTGAGGCAGTGGTTATGAACCTGGGGGGCGACCAGTTTAGGCCCGAGTTCCTGGCCTTAAACCCCTTCCACCATATTCCAGTTTTGCGGGATGGCGACTTTAGGATCATCGAATCCTTTGCCATCCTGGATTATCTGGAGGCCCAGTATCCAACCCCGGCGCTACTGCCCACCCACCCCCGGGCTCTAGCCAAAACCCGCATGGTGCAGATGGTGACGGTGAATGAATTGGTGCCAGCGGTTAATCCCCTGCTCAAGGCAATGATGGGATTTGGCCAGGATTCCCCTGAGGTGATTGACCAGGCTAAGCAGCGGGCCGGGGTCGTCCTCCAGTTCTATGCCGACCAGCTAGGAGAGGGGCCCTACTTCGGGGGCGAACAGCTGACCCTGGCCGACATTGTGGCAGGCACCTTTGCTCCCTGGTTTGAGCAGCTGGGTTTACCCCTATCCACCTACCCTAACCTCCACGGCTGGACCGCCCGGCTGATGGAACGGCCAGCCTGGCAGGCCACCCAGCCCACCGCAGCGGAGCTGGCGGCCTTCCGCGATCGCATGGGGGAACGGATGGCGAGCCAGGGCCCCTAGGTGCCGATTTCTCCCCGCCTAGGCTGGCACCGCGGCACTGCTATCGCCCTGGGCAGGGCTAGGGGCAGGGCTCTCGCCCTGAACAATCAGGACGGCACAGGGGGCCCGATGCATGACATAGCTACTGACACTACCCAGCAAAAACTCACCCAGGCCTTTCATCCCGCGCCGCCCCAGCACGATTAAATCCGCCTCCCAGGCTTGCGCCAAGCTGCAAATCTCGCGGCCAGGTTCACCAATTAACTGGGCAGATTCAGCGGTAATGCCAGCGGCCTGGGCGACTTCAACCTGCTGATTCAGACTCTCCTGGCTATTTTTCTTCAGCTCTTCCCAACTGGCGACATAGACCTCAAAGTTCTGCAAGTTGACGGCGCTGAAGGCCCCATCCATGGTCATGTACATGGGATCGGGGTAGCCACTTCTCAGGGGGTACAGGACATGCACAATTTTCAAAACAGCCGATTGGGTGCTGGCCACAGCCATCGCTTCGGCCAGCACCTGTTGGGCCATGGCTGGGTCGCGATCAACGGCGACGAGAATGCGCTGAAACATAGGTAACCATTGCCTATCAAAGGGGAGATGAAGGCCACTCAAGGGCCACGCGCCTAGGGGGGTTAGCCTTCTAGTATGGCAAGGATGGGGTCCAGGGAGACGGCGGCGCAACCTGTCTTAACCCTGGCACCATGATCGGACTATCCCTAGGGATGGCCTTCCCCTAAGATTGAAACAGGCAATTTCCTCATTCCCCGGTCTATCTATGGCTCAGTATCAATGCATTGTGGCAGCCGTGGACCAGTCTGCGTTGTCTGAGCGGGTGTTTGCGACCGCCCTGGATCTAGCGGTTGCCCATGGTGCCAAGCTGCAACTGGTTCACTGTCTCACGCTGCCCCTGCCGACTGCCCTGGACTACGGCGATCGCTACCGGGCTAAGGCGCAGGATTTTTTGGCGATCGCCCAGCAGCAAATGGACACCACCTTAGAGCGCACCCGACAATGGCTGGCCGCCCTAGAATCCCAGGCCCAATCGGCTGGTGTA
>DVEE01000081.1 GCA_015295885.1 Leptolyngbyaceae cyanobacterium M65_K2018_010 | reverse complement strand
GAGGAAATTCCCCCAGCGGTGTTGGAACAAGCTCGGCTGATGGTGTTGAGCTACCCCCATAATCCCACTACGGCGACCGCTTCCCTGGAATTTTGGCAGACGGCGGTGGCCTTTTGCCGGCGCCATAACTTAGTGCTGGCCCACGACTTTCCCTACGCCGATCTGACCTTTACGGGCCAACCGGCAGTGTCGGTACTCCAAGCTGACCCGGCTAAATCCGTTGCCATTGAGTTTTTTTCCATGTCTAAGTCCTACGGCATGGGCGGGTTTCGCATCGGCTACGCGATCGGCAATCGGGAATTAATTCAAGCCCTGGGCCAGGTTAAAGCCAATGTCGATTTCAATCAGTATCCCGGCATTCAGCGAGGGGCAATCGCCGCTCTCACCGGCCCCCAGGACAGCGTGCAGCAGATGATTGAGACCTTTCGGCAACGGCGGGATGCGGCGGTAGAGGCCCTTACCCAGGTGGGTTGGTCGGTGCCCAGGCCCGCTGCCACCATGTATCTCTGGGTGCCCCTGCCAGAGCCCTGGGCTGAGCATTCCATTGACTTTTGTACCCAACTGGTGGAAACCACCGGGGTCGCCTTAGCCCCCGGACTGGGCTTTGGCAAAGCGGGGGAAGGGTACGTGCGCATGGCGCTGGTACATCCTCCCGAGGTTTTGACCCAGGCGATTGACCAGGTGGCTGAATTTTGTCGATCGAGGGCCGGGTGAGCTGACTATGCTAGGCGGCCGGAATCACCCGCACCACCCCGGCCAGTTCGATGGATCTAGTCGTTACCTCCAACCGCTCGATCTGGGTCTCCGGGCCTAAATCCATCACCACCTCCGCCAGGGCAACGGGGGCAGACCAGGCGGCCTGGCGGTAGAGGCTGATGGTAGTGTGACGCAGGCAAAGCCAGCGACCCTCGCGCATGGCCAAATGGGTGTGCAACCGCAGGCGCTCATCTCCCTGCTCAGACAGTCGCCAGGTGAGGTGTAGCTGCCCCTGGCCCAGGTCAATGGCGGTTAGATGAGTAGGGTGGGGCAGGGCGGCCAGGGCTGGGAGCCGGCTCTCTCCTAGGGCCGGGTCTGGTTGGGCCTGCAGCAGCCGTTCAAATAGGTCGGCCAACCCCTGGGCTAGCAGCGGCGCCTGAAGGGACGCGCGCACATCCTCGACGTTCAAGGAAACTTGCCCCCTGACCGGAAAGGGTTGCAACAGACGGAGCGGTTTACCGCGTAGCACCTGGCCTAAATTAACCCGGATAGCGGCGGCGGTTACACCCACCTGGCTGACCTGCAAGCCCCGGTAGACGGCTTTGTGGGCCGACAGGCTGACCTCAGGGACAAAGCCTGACAGGATTTGGCGATCGCGCCCTTGAATGGCAAAGTCAAGCCCCTCTAGGTGATCCAACTGGGTATGCAACCAGAGGCGAATGGCCGGGGGCAGCAGCCGACTGATTAACCGCGTCCCCTGGCGGTCTTCAGCGGGGTGAGCCGGGGTTTCGGCGGCCGGATCCCCCGGCAAGGGATCACTCCCAGAGTCTGGCAGATTGGCAGGCATGGATGCTCCGGTTCAAGTCAGGGGTTGCTCCAGGATAACCGCAGTCGGGCCGCCGTCGGCAGACCAGTTGGGATAGTTTAGCCCCCGGCCCCAATTCCTGGCCCGATCTCAAGACCCAGGAAAGAACTTGAGCAGAGTCACCCACGGTCAGGCTGAGGCAGACCCATTGCACCGAGATCGCAATGTCGGCAAAATTTGACGTAAATCTACTTACGGGGATCATTTTGTTATGAAACTCTGACAAAATGATCCCCAAACCCCCAAGGACTCGCTAGGGGAGCCAGAAAAGCCTTGTCGGAGGCTTGATCCCAGGTATTCCTTTGCCCTAGTCTGGGGTCAGGTTGAGCCCCGGGGAGATGGTAAGCCCAGGGATAGATCTTGGTTTTGAATCCCTCTGCCATCCCCTTGCCCTGCCCCTGTTTCTGAAATCAATCAAGTCCTAAGGAGATCCTTGGCCCATGTCCCAGCAACGCCCTCCCTTAGAAGCGATGACCCTGCGCCAACTGCGCCGGGTAGCGAGCGAGTATGAGGTGTCTCGCTACAGTCGCATGCGTAAAACCGAGTTGATTGATGCCATCCGCGCCATCGAAGCCCAGCGTGGCCAGGTGCCGGCTCCCTCCGTGGCCACCTCGCCCATGGTGGCCCAGGCCCAGGTGGAGGCCTCCAAATATATGGCCGCCGATATTCCCCCTTTAGAAGCCCTGGTTTCCATGGATGAGGGGTTGCCTGACTTGCCCGGGGGCTACGGCGAAAGCCGCATTGTGCTGATGCCCCGCGATCCCCAGTGGGCCTACGCCTACTGGGACATTCCCCTGGAGCATAAGGAGGAGTTGCGGCGGCAGGGTGGGGCCCGCCTGGCGCTGCGGTTTTACGATGTCACTGAGATCGACCTTAGCTACCAGGCTCCCCACAGCTTGCAGCAGTACGAGTGCGACGAAATGGCGCGGGATTGGTATTTGCCCATTCCCGTCAGCGATCGCGACTACGTGGCTGAAATTGGCTACCTCTGCAACGATGGCCGCTGGTTGGTGTTAGCCCGTTCCCAGCCGGTGCACATTCCGCCGGTCTACCCCTCCGACTGGATTGAAGACCACTTTATGACCGTCGACTGGCAGGCGGACCTGCGCGGTAAGACCCTGATGACCCTGCGGCACCCCAGCCAGCGGTCTGGCGCTAACGGCAGCCCCATCTACGACGACATGTTTGCCCTCACCCAGTCGGCAGAAGCCCAGCGGGTGGCGGGGTCCCTGTTTGGGTCCATGCAGCATGTGCCCGGTTCCATGGCCCCTGAGCAGGTGGTAAGTTCCTACGTCTTCCCCTCTGGGGTTGGCCTGTGGGCGATTCCTGGGGGCGTGCCCGGCATGGTTCCGAATGTGTCTGGCCTGACCATGTCTGGGGTTGGCTTCTCGGCCTCGGCCCCGCCCATTCGACCCCGCAAGTTCTGGCTGATTGCCGATGCCGAGCTGATTGTCTATGGCGCCACTGAACCGGATGCCACCGTCACCATTGGCGGTAAGCCGATCAAGCTCAACCCCGATGGCACCTTCCGGTTCCAGATGTCCTTCCAGGATGGCAACATTGACTTCCCCATTTTGGCCGTCGCCGCCGATGGGGAACAAACCCGATCCATCCACATGACCTTTGACCGGGCAACGCCCTCCCGCCATACCAACACCAAGGAAGAAGCGGTGTTGGAGTGGCTGCCCTAGGTCATCCTCCCTTGGCCCTAGGCCAAGTTTTGCTTACGGGCAGAATCACCTTTGAGGAGCGCCTCCCGGCGCTCTTTTTTTCTGGCCGGCCGACTATGCCACGGGCAATTCGGTCGGCAATTCAGAACAAGACATCAACTGGGGCCCTCACCCCCCTAAAATTAAAGGTTGCTGTCCTTAAACATCGAGTTGAGATTCCCCAGTCGTGAAGCTATTTCTGTATCACATTCCCGAAGAAGTGCCCGATCACACGACCCCAGACTGCGCGATCGCAATTGATGTCTTGCGGGCCACCTCCACCATTGCCGCGGCCCTAGAAGCCGGGGCAGAGGCCATTCAAGTTTTTAGCGATATTGATGAACTGTTGTCGGTGAGTGCTACCTGGCCCCAGGATAAGTGCCTGCGGGCCGGGGAGCGGGGGGGGGCCAAGGTGGAGGGCTGCGATCTGGGCAACTCGCCGCTGGATCATTCCGTGGAGACCTCGGAGGGCAAACGCCTGTTTATGTCCACCACCAACGGAACCCGCTGTCTGAAGCGGATTGAGCACGCCCCCACCGTGATTACCGCCGCCCTCACCACCCGTAAAGCGGTGGTGGATTTTTTGCTAGCCCATACTCCGGAGACCGTATGGCTGGTGGGATCGGGCTGGGAGGGTACCTACTCCCTGGAAGATACGGTCTGCGCTGGGGCTATCATCCACGGCATTATGACCGCCACCGGGCAAAGCTTTAAGGACCTGGCCGGCAACGATGCGGCGATTGCCGCGGTGAGTCTCTACCTGCAGTGGCAGGATCAACTGCTGGAACTGATGCACTATGCTAGCCACGGCCAACGGCTGCTGCGGCTCGATAACGAAGCCGACCTGAAGTACTGTGCCCAGTTGGACGTGCTGGATGTGGTCCCGATTCAACGGACGGCCGGGGTGCTGGTGCGCTAGACCAGGGGCTACCATAGAAGCGACGCTCCCCCCTGAAGGCTGCGATGGCTGTTGCTCGATGGTTGGCTCCCCTAGGGAGGCCCACCAATCCCCCCAGTGACCTTGAAGACTCCATTCTGCTGCGCCTGCTGGTGCAGGCTCTGGTGACCCTAGGCATTGCTTCGGTGGCGGTGGCCGCGGTGGGGGTGACCCAGGCCTCCCTGGGCAACTTGTTGGCCATTCCCCTCAGCGCCCTCGGGGCGGTCTTTAGTTGGTACCGGCGCCGCCGAAACAATGTGGCGGTTAAGTTTTTCATCGCCTTCGGCATGATCCTGGCCCTGGCGGCCTTTTTTTCCCGCCTGTTGCAACAACCGGGCGATACGCGCATTATTTTGGCGGAGCTGCTGGTGCAGTTGCAGGTTCTACACAGCTTTGATCTACCCCGCCGTAAGGATCTGGGCTACTCGATGATGATCGGGCTAATTTTGCTGGGGGTGGCGGCTACCATCAGCCAAACCCTGGCCTTTGGCCCTCTTTTACTGTTGTTTTTAGGGCTGGCCCTACCGGTGTTGGTGCTCGATTACCAATCGCGGTTGGGCCTGGGGCCATCCCTGGGGAAAGATCTTAGGCCCCAGTTGGGGCTGCGCCAGTTCAGCCAACTGCTGGGCCTCACCTTGACCCTGGGACTGCTGATTTTTTTACTGCTGCCGCGGCTACCGGGGTATCAAATTCAAAGCTTCCCGGTCAGCTCAACCGTGGATATCGATGAGGACTTTACCGGCCAAGTCATCTTTAACCCCGGTTACCTGAGCGAGGATCAGGCTGCAGCGGACCAGGGGTTTGGGGAAAATGGCGGCCAGGGCACAATCCAGGGCAAGGGGAAACTGACCGGCCCCGGTCTAGTGGATAGATCCTCCTACTACGGCTTTAACCAGCAAATGAACCAGAACCTGCGGGGGACGATGACTCCGGAGGTGGTGATGCGGGTGCGATCGCAGGCCCCCGGTTTTTGGCGAGTGCTGGGCTTTGATCGCTACACCGGCCAGGGCTGGGAAATTTCCCGTAACGATCAGGTGCAAACCCTGAGTCGATCCGGCTTTTCCTACCAAACCCTGTTACCCACCCAACCCAGTCTGGGCGAGCAGCGAGAGGTGGTGCAGACCTACACCCTGGTGAATAATTTCCCGAACCTGATTCCCACCCTCTACCAAGCCCGAGAACTCTACTTTCCGACCCGGGAGGTGGCGATGGATGCCGAAGGGGGCCTGCGATCCCCCGTAGGGTTGGAAAAGGGCATGACCTATACCGCCGTATCCAAGGTGGTGCGTCGCGATCGCACCCAACTGCGCCAGGCCCCCACCGGCTACAGCCCCGAAATTCGACAGGTTTATCTGCAGGTGCCGGCAGCCCTTCGCGATCGGGTGCGACAAAAGACCCAGGAACTGCTGGCCCTATCCCCCCAACCCCTGACCGACCCCTACGAAATTTCCCTGTACCTGGCCCAAGCCCTGAAGCAGCGCTATACGCTTCAGCCGGATCTGCCCTTTTTTACCCCCGACCAGGATCTGGTCGAGACCTTTTTGTTTAAGACCGAGGGAGGGTACCCCGACCACTTCGCCACCGTGCTGACGATCATGCTGCGGTCCATCGGCATTCCCGCCCGCTTGGCGGCAGGTTTTGGCCCAGGGGAGTTTAACCCCCTGACGGGCTTTTATGTGGTCCGTAATGTGGATGCCTACGCCATGACGGAGGTTTACTTTCCCCAGTATGGCTGGTTTGGCTTTGACCCCATCCCCGGTCACGAACTAGTGCCCCCTGGTCCGAGCGAGGCCGAAACCTTTGGCACCCTAGGCCGATTTTGGCAATGGGTGGCCGGGTGGTTGCCCTCCCCCCTGGTCGGGGTGATCGATGGCCTGGGGCATGGGCTCACCCAGGGCCTGGGCCGACTGTCCCAGGCTCTGGTAAGGCTGCTGCAGCGAGGGTGGCTGGGCCTGCTAACCGCCCTGGCCGGCCTCATTGGCCTGGGGTTTGTGCTGTGGCTGGCTATTTTGGGGTTAAGCCGCGGCTGGCGCCACTGGCAATTGCGAAAACTGCCTCCCCTAGAGCGGATTTATCAACAAATGCTGACCTGGTTTGCCCAGCAGGGATATCCCAAGCGCCCCGCGGAAACTCCCCTGGAGTACAGTCAACGGCTCAGCCAACAGGTCCCAGGGCGACAGGCCCAGGCCGCCGCTGCCATTACCCAGGCCTATGTGCACTGGCGCTACGGGGGAGAGCCCCAAAATCTCAGCTTTCTGACCGAAACCATGGCTTCCCTGCGGGGCCTTGGCCCCCTGTCCTCCCGGTTGCGTTGGAAACTATCCCCCTAGCCCTGGGGATTCTCTCGGTTGAGCCATGCAGTTGGCTGTCGGCTGAGTCCACCCTAGCGCCGCTGCGATACACCGGGGATGCCCAGGGCCTTCCCTGTTAGGCATTGCTTTTCCTAGGGTTTCCGGTATGCTCGAAGCAGAGCCCTGCCCCCTGTATTCTTCTACCCCTGCCGAACCGTGAGCTTAAAAACCCTCGTCAAAAACTCTCTGAAATCTTTGCATCTGGCCTCTAACGACCGCCCCACCTTTTCCCCCGAGCACTTTGACGCCCATGTGATGACCACCTATGGGCGCTTTCCCATCGCCCTCACCCGCGGCCGGGGTTGCTACGTGTGGGATGACCAGGGGCGACGCTATCTCGACTTTGTGGCGGGCATTGCCACCTGTACCCTGGGCCATGCCCATGCCGCTATGGTTGAGGCCGTTACCCAGCAAATTCAAACCCTGCACCACGTTTCAAACCTGTACTACGTGCCAGAGCAGGGCGCCCTGGCCCATTGGTTGGTGACCCACTCCTGTGCGGATCGGGCCTTTTTCTGCAACTCTGGAGCCGAGGCCAACGAAGGGGCGATTAAGCTAGCCCGCAAATATGCCCACACCAAACGGGGCATTGCTAACCCCATGATTATTACGGCCCAGGCCAGTTTCCACGGCCGTACCCTAGCCACCATCACCGCCACGGGCCAACCCAAGTATCAAAAGAACTTTGACCCGCTGATGCCAGGGTTTGCCTACGTCCCCTACAACGATATTGCTGCCCTAGAGGCGATGGTGGCCGACCTGGATCGGGAAACGCCCCAGGTGGCCGCCATTATGCTAGAGGCGTTGCAGGGCGAAGGGGGGGTTTGCCCGGGCGATCGCAACTATTTCCAACGGATTCGTGAAATCTGCAATGACACCGGCATTCTCCTGATCATGGACGAGGTGCAGGTGGGTATGGGCCGCACCGGCACCCTCTGGGGCTACGAGAACCTGGGCATAGAGCCGGATATTTTCACCTCTGCCAAGGGGTTAGGGGGTGGCATTCCCATTGGGGCCATGCTGTGCAAGGCCTTCTGTGATGTGTTTGAGCCGGGGGACCACGCCAGCACCTTTGGCGGCAATCCCTTTGCTTGCAAGGTGGGGTTAACGGTTTGCCAAACCCTGGAAGCGGAAAACCTGCTGGCCAATGTCCAGCTGCGGGGAGAGCAACTGCGGTTTGGGTTGCAGCGCTTGGTGCAGCAGTACCCCACCCTATTGCAACAGGTCCGTGGCTGGGGACTGATTAATGGTCTGGTACTCCAACCGGAAGCTCCCTTTACCTCGGTGGATATTGTCAAAGCCGCCATGGATGAGGGGCTGTTGTTGGTACCCGCCGGTCCCCAGGTCGTGCGGTTTGTACCGCCGCTGATCGTCAATGCCGATGAAGTGCAACAGGCCCTCATAGCGGTGGAGAAAGCCCTGGCTATGGTGGTTAAACGGCAACCGACTTAACCCCTAGGGATGGGATGCTATCGGCCACGCCGGAAGTGCTCGGTGAGTTGTTTTCGGCTCGGTGTTCTAGCCTAGGGGGATAAAGCACCGATGACCAGGCCTAGTCCCACCCCCGTTGGGGTGAGTAAGCTTGAGGGATAGCGCTCAGCAGGCCAAGGTTATGGCCCAGCAACGACGGGAGCGTGGAACCACTGGTGACCAGACGAGTTGTCTCCCCATCGCTAAGGTAGAGAAGATGTCTCGGGGTTCAAAGCGATGAAAAACCCACTGCAACTTCCCCCCCAGTTCCTTTGCGACCTCCGGCAGGGCTCGCGATCGCTGATCGCCCTGAGCCTGGTGTTGGCCAGTTGCGCTACGGGATCCGTCAGTTCCCTAGACCCCACCGGTGAGAGGGCTGTACCTCCGACACCGTCGCCCCAGCCCAGTCCAGCCGCGTCCCCACCCCAGGTCGAGGAGGTAGAACCCGTGACCGTGGTGGAGGGATTAGAGCATCCCTGGGGCATGGCCTGGCTGCCCAATGGAGACTTGCTGATTACCGAAAGACCGGGTCGCCTGCGGCGGGTGCAGGCCGGTCGCCTTGATCCGACGCCTATCGAGGGAGTGCCCGAGGTCTTGGCCTTTCGCCAGGGTGGCCTGCTAGACATTGCCCTGCATCCAGCGTTTGAGGACAATCGCTGGGTTTATTTGGCCTACGCCCACGGCACCCGCGAGGCTAACCGCACCCGGGTGGCTCGTGCCCGCCTAGGGGATGGTGCCCTGACTGACTGGACGGTAATCTTTGAAACCAACCGCGCTAAGCCAGACGGTCAGCACTTTGGCGCCCGCCTGCTCTGGCTACCCGATCGCACCTTGCTGGTGGCCCTTGGGGATGGCGGTAACCCACCGGTGCAACTGGATGGCGACTTGATTCGCAATCAGGCCCAAAACCCGCAGAGTCACCTGGGGACGGTAGTACGACTGCGGGACGATGGCTCCGTGCCAGCGGACAACCCCTTTGTCGGCAACCCCAAGGCCGATCCGTTGGTGTGGAGCTATGGCCACCGCAATATCCAAGGGTTAGCTCTGGATGGCGCAACGGGGCAGGTCTGGGCCACGGAGCACGGAGCCCGGGGCGGCGATGAGCTGAATCGCCTGCAACCGGGGCAAAACTATGGCTGGCCCCGGGTGACCTACAGCGAGGAATACTCTGGCGGGCCAATTACGACGGAGCGATCGCGCCCCGGCATGGTTGATCCGATAACCTATTGGACCCCCGCGATCGCGCCATCGGGGTTGGCGGTGTATCGGGGCGATCGCTATCCCCAGTGGCAGGGTCAGATCTTCGCCGGCGGGCTCGTCTCCCAGGATGTACGACGGATTGAGGTCAATAGCCAGGGAACTGTGGTAAGTCAGACTCCGATTCCCATCGGTCAGCGAGTGCGGGACGTGCGCCAGGGACCGGATGGGTTGCTTTATGTGCTGACCGACGACCCTCGCGGTCGGCTAATTCGTCTAGACCCCGTAGGCTCTTAGATGGCCGTGACCACTGCGAATAATCCAAAGTTCTGGAATCTGGTAGGGCAGGTAGTCATCCACCGAGGTAAAGGAGGTGATGGCGCACTCGATGGCTAAATCAGGAGGCGGGTCGGTTT
Organism: Leptolyngbyaceae cyanobacterium M65_K2018_010; assembly: GCA_015295885.1. GTDB lineage: Bacteria > Cyanobacteriota > Cyanobacteriia > Phormidesmidales > Phormidesmidaceae > Nodosilinea. The sequence continues at coordinate 440 of DVEE01000081.1, read as the reverse complement.
GCCAATCGATGCGCTGTTTGCCGACGACCGGTAACTCTCCGATGGAGAAAAAGTGGTCGGGAATGATGCCGCTGAACTCGGGCAAATCCAGGGTGGTCTCGTGGTACGAGTCGAAAGGCAGTCCCTGGTGTCGCAGTAACACCTTGACCACATCGACAATCACATCGAGCTGCTTCCCGTGCTCTGGCAGCGGGACCATAAAGAGGAGTTCTCCCTGACGATATTTGAGTCGAGGTTGGGGGCAATCGCCCAGGCGCTCTGCCATACTCTGGTAGTCTTGCCAGGAAGCCGGTACTTTGACGACGCTCCCGCCCGGCATGGCTAATTTATCGGGTTGGATGATCAGGCTAATCATTAGGGCGATGGACGGCCGCTATTGGGCAAACCGGGCAGGGAAGTGTTTCGATCATAACCGGTGATATTCCCCACCCTTGTATCTT